>CAZBRC010000080.1:0-1855 GCA_964494415.1 uncultured Candidatus Saccharibacteria bacterium | reverse complement strand
CAGCTTTGCGTTTGAAATTCCAAGCAAAAAACCTACAAAACAGCGCCAGGGGCTCTTTCTCTATAATTATAAATAAGGTACCATAAGCATTATGCCGCCCAACACCGCACCCTACCCAACTGGGCAACCCGTTCCAGCGCCTCACCACAAAGGTGCCAGTAAACTACCAGTTATTCTACTGGTCGTGTTTATTGTATTGTTTATTGCTGCGGCCGTTTTTGCGGTCTGGGCCTACGGTGGTATGACAGACTACAAGACGAATGTAGATCAAAAAGTCGCCGACGCTGTTGTGATAGCCAAGCAAGAGACCTCGACTCAAAAAGATAATGAATTCGTCGAAAAATATAAGAACCCATACAGTACCTATAAAGGGCCGGACACCTATGGTGGGGTGCAAATCCAATACCCGCGAACCTGGAGTGCTTATATCGACGAAAAAGGCACGGGTACCAATGTTGTGGATGGCTACATGCACCCGGCGTTTGTACCAGGCTTAAATAGTGGTACGGCTTTTGCTCTGCGCCTAGAAATTGTTAATCAAAGCTATGATCAACAGGTCAAACAATTTGATAGCAAGGTTAAAACCGGCAAAGTTAAGGTTTCACCATACAAAGCTAAACAAGTGCCCAGTGTTGTAGGGACGCGCGTAGAAGGCGAAATCAACACCGGCCAAACCGACTATATGGTTTTGTTTCCGATTCGCGACAAGACACTTAGGGTATCGACTCAATCCACAAACTTTGTGGGCGATTTCGACAACATTATTTTAGCCAATATCAAGTTCACACCCTGACCTCAGTGCTATACTAAACCTCAGTATGGGGAGTGTGCAGCGGGCTGACGAACGATTATTACACGTGTTAGCGGAACAGATTAAGTTACCGTTGTTACAGATTGCGCTTGGGGCGGAAGCCGGTGCCGCATCGCCGGATGCAACAGCCGACATTGCCCGGACCGCCTTGCGGTTGATTGATGCCTATATCCTGGCAACCGCTGACGAAAGCCAAGTGGCTTTGCCACTTGAGCCGGTTTCGCTGTCAGCTACCTTGCAAGATGTGGCACACGCACTGCAGCCCCACGCTCAACGCTATAATTGCGAAATTGAAGTCCAGTTGGCCGGCCGGTACGGCCCGGTGATGGCCCACCAAGTTGGGTTAGAGAGTGCATTAACGGTGCTCGGGCAATCATTCATCGAGTCGCAAACCGCATCGGCCGGCCGAATCGTCTTAGCTGCCCATCGCAGTGCCCACGGTTTAGTGGCGGGTGTTTTTGACGCCGAAGAGGCCATTACCACTGATATGTTTCGTCGCGCCAAGGCTTTGCAGGGGGCTGCTCGACAGCCATTAACAACCGGCAGTGCCGGTAACGGGGCCGGCGTGTTTGTGGCTAACTCTTTGCTGGAACTTATGGCCGCACCCCTCAAGGTTGCCCGGCACGCTAAACTCAGT
Source organism: uncultured Candidatus Saccharibacteria bacterium (assembly GCA_964494415.1). Classification (GTDB taxonomy): domain Bacteria; phylum Patescibacteriota; class Saccharimonadia; order Saccharimonadales; family OMJO01; genus CAZBRC01. Next base: position 407 of record CAZBRC010000080.1, on the reverse strand, counting down.
GGCTTAGCCAGTACCTTTGTGCCCAGCCAACAATTAAGCTTTTTGACATGAAGATTCTTTTAATAGAACCAGATAAGGTATTGGCCGATAGGTATGCCAGTTGCTTGGTTGATGAAGGTCATCAGGTGCTGGTTAGTTTCTCGGCACAATCGGCGGTGGCGGCTATGGACCAACAGCAACCAGAGCTGATACTTTTAGAACTCCAAATGGCTAGTCATAACGGCGTCGAGTTTATTTACGAGCTGCGGTCGTACCCGGAGTGGCAGCAGATACCGGTGATTATTCACAGCTTTGTACCTAAATCGCAACTGCCGCCGCAGGCGCGGTTGGCGGAACTGGGCGTTATCGACTACATATATACGCCAACCGCCAGCCTGCGGCGGCTCGGCGCGGCCACCGCCGTGCGG
>CAZBRC010000079.1:0-1867 GCA_964494415.1 uncultured Candidatus Saccharibacteria bacterium | reverse complement strand
GCGGCTGGTTCGGGTGCAGGAACTGGCGTTGGGTCTGGACCCGGTGTGGTAGGTTCGGGTGCAGGTGTTGGGTTGGGAGTAGGCGCCGGAGTTGGTTGTGGGGCTGGCGTTGGTGCCGGACTTGGTGCAGCTGGTTCGGGTACTGGATCGGGACTAGGAGCAACTGGCATAGGTGTTGGTGCTATCGGACTGGTTGTGGGAGCAGCGTCTCCAGCTGGGGCTGGTCCACTCGTAGTGGGTGCGTCGCTGCTTGTGTCGCCGCCAATTATTTCGCGGGCAACCTTAGCAACATCCTCTAAAGTTACTTGAGATTTAACCAAATATTTATCGGCACCGAGGTTTTCGGCCCGAGTCTTGTCTTCTGCCTGCGACAAGGCGGTCATCATAATAATCTTGGTATTTTTGGTTTCTGGCGTGCTACGCAGAATGTCGAGCATGTCAAAGCCGCTGATTTTGGGCATCATCACATCAGAAATAATCAGGTCGGGTTTTTCTTTAACCGCCATAGCCAAGGCTTCTTCGCCGTCTTTTGCAGATACAATTTCGTAACCTTCTGCTAGCAAACGAGCTTCGTAAATCTCCCGAAGATTGTTATCGTCTTCTACGAGCATGATTTTGGCCATTGCAGTGTTCCTCGATTACGGTGTTATCGTGCTTATGTTAGGGTTATTGTACCATGGAAATTTCACAGCTGGCCAAGCGGACTGACACCGGACGAACCAGCTTGGGCAGCTGCAGTTTGCAGCTCGGTAGCTTTCTGTGATGACAGGCGCGGTACATTGATGTAAAAGGTACTTCCCTTACCCAATTCACTTTCTACCCAAATGCGCCCGTTATATAACTCGATAATCTTGCGGCAAATAAACAACCCCAACCCAGTGCCGCCAATAGTTCGGGTGGCTGAGCTGTCAACCCGGTAAAACTTCTGAAACAGATGCGGAATATCCTCGGGCGGGATGCCGGGGCCAGTGTCTTGTATATAAACCTGGGCAACCTGATCGTTACCAGTTAAACCGATGCTGATCTTGCCTTTGTCGGTATATTTAATGGCGTTATCAAAGAGGTTGGTGATAACCTCTCGCAAGCGGTCAGGGTCAGCGTAAACATAATAGAGTGGTTGGATGGTCTTACCGCCAGCTACTGTTGTGCCTGGTGTGGTGACTTCACTGGTGCCCAGTACAAACTCGGTTTGTAGGCCCTTTTTATCAGCCGAAAACTTGAGGCTGTCGGTGACTTGTTCTAATAATGAACCAAGCTCAACCAAGCCAGGATGATTAGCTAAACGACCGTCTTCGGCTTTGGCGCTGGTTAAGAGGTCTTGGAACAGTTTGCCCAAGTGCTGTGTGGAGGCATGGGCTTTGTCGAGGTAGCTGCGAGCTTTAGTGTCAATATTGGCAACCTTGGGGTTCAGCGCCAAAGCCAGATAGCCTTCAATGGCGGCCACAGGCGTTCGCATCTCGTGGCTGGCCGTACTAATAAATTCAGCCCGCTGTTGCTCCTCTTGCCGCTCTTGGCTGACATCTCGAAAGATTACTACCACCGCCTCAAGTGTTTTATCAGTGTTCATCAGGGGTGAAATGGTGAGGTTAATTGGCAGCTGCTTTTTAGAGTGAGTTTCTATAACGGCGGTATTGTCGCGTACCACACTACTGCTGGCCAAAGCCCGGGCGATAGGGTCTTTATCGGCATCCATCACCTGCCCCTTGGCGTCAAGAAGCTTAATAACTGCTGAGTATTGCAGCCCTTCGGCGTCCTTGGCATCCCAGCCGGTAATGTGGGCCGCGCCAGTGTTAAAGATCTGAACGGTTTTATCAACCCCAACTACCATTACACCATCGTCAATAGCGGCTAGTATAATGTCGGCTTT
>CAZBRC010000078.1:0-2144 GCA_964494415.1 uncultured Candidatus Saccharibacteria bacterium | reverse complement strand
ACAGAATTGTTAGTGTCGATCTACACACCGGACAAATCCAAGGGTTTATGGATGGCCCCTTTGATCACCTAATTGCCCGACCACTCCTCGTAGACTACATCCGCAAACACTTCCCGCAAGATAATTTAGTCATAGTGTCACCAGATGCAGGTCGCGTGAAAAGCGCTGACCGTTACAGTAGGGAGCTGGGCTGTGATATGGCGATTGTGCATAAACATCGCTCAACTTCCAAACGTAATACGGTTGAAGCCCAGCACCTAATAGGTAACGTAGAGGATAAGATCTGCGTAATTGTTGACGACATGATTGATACCGCCGGGACGCTGTGCGCTGCTGCAGAATTAATTGCCCAGCATGGTGCAAAAGAAATTTACGGAATAGCTACTCACGGACTATTTTCTGATCCAGCAGAAGACCGAATCAACAAATCAAAATTTCTGAAAATAATTACCACAGACACACTACCACCCATAAAGGGGTTCCAGAAAAACATAACAGTTTCTACGGCAGATATGTTAGCTGATGCCATCAGAGCGATACACACCGGTGATTCAGTCTCTGATTTATTTAGTGGGGATAACCAGTTCTAGGTACTTTAGGCTATAATCAAAGGATAATGCTAATAAGCACAAGAGGTGGAAATGGACGAGCAACAAGTTGAGCCCAGTGGGCCGCCGCCAGTAAAAAAGGGTACAAAAATCGCGATACAGGGAGCCGATGCTGAGTCGGTGTCGGTAAAGACTGCCGCAGTCAAAAATCTTAAACCGGCAGGTGATACTTCGACGGAAACCGAACCTACCCCAGACAAAATACCCGAGCCACCGGTGTCGGGAGGCATTGACGCGCCAGCTGCGCCAGATCAGCCAGACAATCTCAACGATGACCACACAGCCGGTCCTGACAGTGGCTTGCCGCCGCGTACAGCTATCGATAAAGACCTGGCTGACATAGATATGAGCGACGAACAGCGCCCAGCCACAGTTACGCCCAAACCATCAAAAACCAAAAAACCCGGCAGAGGCAAAAAAGTCGCCCTAATCCTACTGGTGCTGATACTTATTGCCGGTGCGGCCGGCGGAGCTTGGTGGTTCTTAAAAAAACCATCCTCGAGCAGTACGGCAACCACGGTTCCAAATTCCTCAAATGACCAGACCAACACCAGCCAGCAACCGGCTCAGCCAGAGACGGTCACCATCAAAACGTTTAAAAGTACTGCCATTGGCGTTGAGCTCAGTTACCCCTCTAATTGGAAGACCAATGAAAGCGGCAACCAGGTTGTATTTACCTCGCCAGAGATTAGTTATGTCAAAAAAGACGGCACAACTGCTAAGGGTAGTTATCGCCTGATTGTGCAAAAGGGATATACCCAAACCGACAGCACTACCATCAACAATAGTGTCGCCGTGAAGACGTCGGAACTCATTAAGTACACGGCGCCGGCAACTGGCCAGCGCACCGAGTCATATCTATCGTTCCTAGGGACCGACAAGCAGACTTTTCGCTTCATCATGGTTACAAGCGGCAAGCAATACAACCCAGGCAATACTGTGGCGGCCACACTACCACTCACACAAGATAGTTACATTGTGGTTGGAGGCTACGGCAAGGGCGGCGGCGAAAACATTGACTTCGACGCTATTAGCCCTGATAAGATTCAGCAGAACGAAGCCTATACACAATCGGTCGACATCATAAAATCACTGAAAATTACCAGCTAGTTAGCGACACACCTGCTTTATGTAGGCTAGCAGCTTTTGCCGAAATACACGGCGGTCAAATTGTTGGGCGAAACCCTGGATATTATCTGCCTTAAAATGGTCAGCTTCAAAACTCTCTAAAACCTGCACCAGCGATTGTGTGGTTTGGTGTTCAAAGAAGAGGCCAGTTTTACCGGGCTGCACGTAGTCTAGAGCGCCGCCGGCTTTGTAGGCGATTACTGGTGTCCCGGCCGTCAAGGCTTCAACCGGTGTGATACCAAAGTCCTCAAACGCGGCAAATAGAAAGGCCTGCGCTTGCGAAATATACGTAACGACGTCTTCGGCCGACGCATAACCGAGTAATTTCACGGTTGGGCCGGCTAGCTTGGTTAAGCGGGCGTGTTCGGGCCCAGAGCCAATCACTGTCAGGGGTAGTTTGAGCTGGTT
>CAZBRC010000077.1:0-2268 GCA_964494415.1 uncultured Candidatus Saccharibacteria bacterium | reverse complement strand
CAGGCCGTGTCGTTCTTGTTACACAGATTGCCGTTGTCGGTCGCAAGTGTAACGTAGGTTTGCCCATTGTAGTAGCGAACTTGGTTGCTGGTTTTATCAACGTAAATTTGACCCAGCACACCCGCCGACGGTTGCTCCGTAGGCGTCAGGATTACACCATCATTGCTCTGCAACTGTCCGTTAACGACCACCTTATCGGCACTGTTTAGGTTGATAGTCGATGAGTTGCCGGTAATCGCACCCAGATCGACTGTTTGAACCTTTACCTTGTTGACCGCACTGTTGGTTTTGGTTTTATTAACGGTTTGCCGCAACCACAACACCACCAAGATAGCTGACGCCAAAATCATAAATCCGAGGCCAATCCACATCCACATCCAAGGGAGGTGTTTCTTGGGCATGCTGGCAGCAACTGGAACAGTTGTTACGGGTGCCGGTGAGTCCGGAGCGTCTAGAGTGGCTTCATTGCGCCACTGTTGTTCATCCATTTTGGTATTTATCTCTTTTGGCGCGTTTTTATTTTATTAGGCTGCGGTTTTATCCGGGTCCTTGGGGTGACCCCTGACGTACTGTCAAGCAGCTACAATGCACCACAAAAATTGTACCTGGTTAACCTCTGTTTGTACAAGTTTTTTGTTCAGTATTTTACCCCTGATTCGAGCCAACCTGTGGATAAGTCCTGGTTTGATTTACAAAACGAGGATGAGATAAGAGATAACTACCCCTATTGACAGAACTAGTATGGCGACAATAACAACCCTCATCAATCCGGTCAAAATACTATCGCGCGAAAGTGGGTTTCGGCCCAGCGAGACGAATGTTCCCTTGATAGAGCCGTACAAGATCATCCCGGCCAGCGCCAAACACGTTATCAACACGGCAATAGCCGCTAACACCTGTAACAAGCTGACGTTTTTACCACTGATTTGTCGAGCAATCGATACCAAGAAGTTTTTGTCCTGGCCGTTGCCCGGTGCCCGATTACCCAAGAGAATGCGGGCCTTGATAGTTCCGACATAGACGGTGCGTTTATCCCCGTTGGCAAGCTGAACCGAAACTTCTTTGGCGCCGACACTGTTTTTATTGAAGTCGCTGTCAGCAACAGCGATGTATTTAACACCGGGAGCCGGAGGGTCATCAACCGCTGCGACCCCTGCTATTGGTGATGCAATCAAGCGAGAGCCGCTTTTGATATCGCCATTTACGGTGTTAACCAAGAGGTTAACCTCACCACTGACCGCAACTCGGACTTGGCTACCCTGGGGCTGAACATCCAATAGTGCATCCTGGCCATCAACCACCACTCCAACCAACAAACCATCGTTATCAGTGGTCGCTAGCTCCACGTCCTGACTGCCCGCCTGGGTTAAGCTGACAACTGAGCCCTTAGGCAGGGCGTTGGCCGCCTTGTATCCCTGAGTTATCGATGCCGCCTGTACTTCTGTCACCTTGAGCAATGGCAGAGAGACCGCCACAGCTACCAGTAGCCCGGCCACTAATCCAGCCAACAACTGTTTGATGGATTTTGCGTGTGAACGGTTCTCTCCTCGGCGAATAATCATGCTTACGTCTATTATCCGCTTTTCACCCCCGTTACTCAAGCGACAATTCAGATAATAAGCGAACAGTAACCTAGTTCATCAAAACAATTCAAACAAATGTTGTATTATCTACTTTTTTAATCTGTTATTGTAAGTTGGATTAGCGTTGTATCTAACGCAACATGCTTATGCTATTTTATTGATTTTGATGCGGGTGTGTCGTTGGCGGTGCCCTCGAACCTTGTGAACGCGCTTTTTAGGCTTGTAGCGAATGGCTGTGACCTTCTCCGCTTTAACTTCTGCTTCAACGACATCGGCGGTGACAGTTACACCAGAGACAATTGGTTTACCTACAGTGGTAGAGCTACCGTCAACAACCAGTAAGGTCTCAAAACTTAACTTCTTACCAGCATCCTTTACCAAATCAATATCCAGCTCGTCACCTTCGGCGACCAGGTATTGTTTTCCACCAGTGGTAATTACGGCTTTTTTCATAGCTCCCTTTGCAGGTTCCTTTTTGAATTACCAAAGGATTCTACCAGAGATAGCCTCCTCTGTAAAGCCTCTAGGCGTCTTTCTTGACCACAACCTTTAGTGTCGCCGACTCGATGGTAACTTCGGCCGCATGCCCGCCTGTAAGCGTATCTGTCAGGTGATTAGCCAATGTTTCTGCCTTAATCGCCTTAGCGTGCTCCTGTATGGCCTGTTGTAGTTGTTTGTCAGTCGC
>CAZBRC010000076.1:0-2410 GCA_964494415.1 uncultured Candidatus Saccharibacteria bacterium | reverse complement strand
TTTTTTACCGCTAATAACAACCCAGCCACGGCCATACAGCAGGTTGTAGCCGAAGCCCGCAATACGCCACCAGACCAGTCCAAAAACGCTGCTCAACTGCGAGCCCCCTACTTTAAAAAATACCCCAACCTCAAGGCGTATCAGGCAGCACTATTCCGCATTAACTTCTTACAGTCCGCCTATGGAATTGACTGCCGGGCAGAGCTGACAAAGCTATTTTCTGACCAAGAGTTGGCTAAGCAACGAGATGATTTACTCCAAGATGACGAAGCTATGGCGATACTATCAACCAACGCCATTAACTTTTTGTACCTGTATGACCGTCTCGTCAGGCAGGACGACAACTCTCTGCCGCTTGAGCATATCTATAACATCGGCACCACTGGTTATGATCTGACACAAAAGCAGCACCTGCAGCTGCTCATATACCTCTTTACGCACTGCATCATCGGTGACACGCTATTTTATGCCCGTCCTATTCCGGCCGGTAACCGAGCAATCTACCAAAAAATGTTGGTGTACCTAGATGAGCTCATCCAAGAACACTTTGACAGTATTAATCTGGACAATAAATTTGAGTTCTTGGTTTGTGCCAAAATCATAAACTATAACGCCCGCACCACTGATCGCATCATCGACGAGGCGGCGCAGTCTATAGCTGATGATGGCCAATATCTAATCGACCGGCATAACAACAACCCCCAGCACGCTACTCGGTCTCTCGATGGTTCAGAACATCGTAATGTACTGTTTATGATGTCGCAGCGTGAGTTTACGCCGCTGTATCAATAACTTCGGCCATAAAGTCTTGGATCAGCCGCTTCTTTTCGGCTACAAACGCGCCGGTCAGTATCTGGGGCTGAGAGTTAATTTCTAAGAATACCATCTGGCCAGTTTGATCATTGGGCATAACATCTACACCGGCAATGTCACGTTGTAGGAGCTTGGCAAAACTGTGCGCTTGCTGGATAGTCTCTGCTGGAAAGTCCGACTCCGGCACAAGGCTGGCACTGCCACCCTGAGAGGTGTTATGGAGATGGCCGCTGCCAGACTGGCGTTTGATGATGAGATGTTTATTGCCCGCCACCAAAATCCGGTAGTCACAACTATTTGGTATAAATTCTTGCGCCACAAAGGAGGTGTCGGAGTGCTTTTGCAGCACAGCTGTTACTTCGTCTGGAGCTTTTACCAAGAAGTTAAGCTCGCCATGGGCACCGTTAGAATCCTTTAAGATAATGGGAAATGTTAGAGATTTTTGAATTGCTGTTATCAGCGCAGCCGGCTTTTCGGCTGCCAGGGTTTTTGGAAACACCAGGCCCTGTTGTCGCATTTGGATTGCCTGCGACAGTTTAGATGGCATGCCATACAGCAATTGATCGTTCAGACAACGGATATTTTTAGCTTTGAGATAGAGGCTCAGCGCGTAGGCCACCCGACCAAATATGCGAATCTTGCCTCTAAATATCACCAGTTGGTAGCTGTCGACTGAGCAGTTATTGTGAGAATCATACACCTCAAATTCGGTAGAGCTAACTGTAAAGACCAGCTCATCAAGATAACAAAAGCGCACTTCATCATTGGGCCGACCAGAAGCAAACAGCTCTTCGTATTGCGGCATGTGCTGGCCTTCGCCAACTTCGGTACTATTACCTCCAACAATCAGGACTTTCATAGCTACAGTGTACCAACCTTTGCTGCCAATACTTTAGCTTCGTGTTTATCCCACTGACTGGCCGCCCAGATTAGATTGGCGTAGTCACCATCCCAGCGGCTATTACGCAACGGTCGACGATTGAGCTCACAGAGGTACATACGTGAATCTTCGGGTGTACCGACGTAACCACGCATAAAGTCTGCGGCTACAATCGTATTTTGGCCGTCCGGCAGGCTGCTCAGACCCGTTTGAACCTCGCTAATGGCCGTTTGGAGATCATCTGGAAATTGCTCGGGGTCATGAAAAACCAGGTGGTCCCAACTATCGCCATCGATTTTCCATTCGCCGCTATTAACGGCTCGGGCAAAGCCGAATACCGCTGCGCCACCTATCATAATCACTCTGTAGTTGTGTCGCCCTTCCACGCCCAATTCCGGAATACCAGGTAAGCTTTCGACGAAATCCTGGACCAGTGCAGGATAGGTATACTCATTGGCATAATCAGAGTTAGAGTCGGTCAACTGGCCGACAACCTCACTTTTAGGCCCGACCACCACACCATCGCCAGCGCTGCCAATTGTTGGTTTAACCACCACGATTAGCCCCTTGGTGTCTTCGACTGCCTGGAGCGCGGCCAGCTTGTTGTCAACGACCGTTGTGTGTGGCTGTAGTGGTTTAAACAGTTCGGCAACCTTGGCTTTATCTCGTATGAACTCGTTGAAGGCCGGTTGATGTACTAGGGTAACATTGGGGTCA
>CAZBRC010000075.1:0-2512 GCA_964494415.1 uncultured Candidatus Saccharibacteria bacterium | reverse complement strand
GTCTTTGAATCCACTCATAGCATCAAGTTCCGGCCAGCTTAAATGTCTACCAGTGTAATACTCAATTATCATGCTGTACGTGGCAGTCATGCAGTGAAGTTCGTCCTTGTGATTACTGCGAAACGGCACGGATTTCATGAGCGTAAACCGACGGCTTTTTGAACTTTGTGTAGAGTGGAGTTAGCGACAGTATTCATGGCTTTCTCGCTTTGCTTTAAAGCCTGGATAAGCTGTTTGTCGTTAATGTTATTAAGTTTTGACTGGAAGCTACTCAAAAACTCGTTTACAGCGTCAGCCACATCTTGCTTGAGCGCGCCATACGTCGTTTGGCCAGCGTAGCGGCTGGTCGTGGCCTTTATGTCTTCATTTTTCATAAGTGCCAGTATTTGCAGTAAGTTAGCAATACCGGGCTGCTTGATGCGGTCGTAGCTAACTTTATTAAGACTATCGGTTGTGGCACTCATAATTTTTTTACGAACCGCCTCGGGTTTATCGGTCAAGAATATAACGCCCTTACCTGTGTCGTCGGATTTGCTCATCTTTTTGCTTGGGTCAACTAGGTCTTTTATACGTAAGCCCTGGTCTTTCCCAAAGAACTCATGCTGCTTTGGCGCAGGCAGCGGAATTGTAAATAGTTTCCCGAAACGTTTATTCATGCGCATAGCAATATCTCTGGTGAATTCTAAATGTTGCGTTTGGTCGTCACCGACTGGCACGTAGGTCGCGTGATACAGTAAGATATCGGCCGCCATCAGTACAGGATAGTTAAATAGTCCTACACTTACTCTATCTTCGCTGAGTTTGGCAGATTTGTCCTTGAACTGTGTCATACGAGACATTTCACCAAAACCGGTAAAGCAGTCGAGAATCCAAGTCAGCTCAGAGTGAGCGGGAACATAACTTTGACGGTACATAAAGACATCTGGTTTTGATATATCTAAGCCAGCAGCCATAAATAAACGAGCATTCTGCAGCACTTGAGCCTGCAGATCGGCATGGTCAATCGGTGTCGTAAAGCTATGTAGGTCGGGTATGAACAAATTTATCTGATACTGACCAGCCTTGGTGTTGGCCATATCAACAATAGGCAGCAATGCGCCCAGATAATTGCCAATATGTAAGTCGTTATTGGCTCGAAGACCAGTTAAAATCACCTGTTTTGTCATACAGGGTAATTATACCGTAAAGTGAGTCGTTTAACGCTTTGTAAACTGACGTTGTTTACGAGCGCCCTTAAGACCGAACTTCTTGCGTTCTTTTTCGCGGGGGTCTCGGCCAAGCAAGTCGGCGCGGCGCAATGTAGCACGAAGGTCTTCGTTCATGATGGCAAGGGCTTTAGCTATACCTAAACTAATGGCATCTGCTTGTCCGCTGTGGCCACCGCCACGGACATGCACGCTTACGTCGTATTTGTTCTCGATTTCGAGGATAGAGAACGGCCGTTGCAGGCGATTGATAAGACCCTTGCTGGCGGCAAAGTATTCTTCGGCCGGCTTGTCGTTAATAACTACTTTCCCAGAACCGGTTGTTAAACGGACCTGAGCAGTTGAACTTTTGCGCCGACCTAGTGCATAGTGATAGTGTTTTGCGGTAGCCATTATTTAGCATCCTTCTTAAATGAAATTGACTGGGGTTGTTGGGCAGTGTGGGCGTGCTCTGCGCCGGCATATACTTTAAGTCGAGCTAAGCGTCCATCACGTAATTTGTTAGCAGGAATCATACCACGAATGGCGTGGATGATGACCTGGGTTGAGTCTGTGGCCATCTTTTCGTTTAGAGTAGCTTCTTTAAGGCCACCAGGGTAGCCGCTGTGTCGGTAATAGACTTTACCTTCGCGCTTGTTGCCAGTGACTACAAGTTGATCGGCGTTGATCACGACTACGTAATCGCCGCAATCTACGTGACTCGTAAACATCGGTTTACCTTTACCGGTGAGCAAACTAGCAACTTGAGTAGACAAACGTCCGAGTGGTAGTTCTGAAGCATCTACAACATACCACTTTCGCTCGACTTCTGATGGTTTAGCGCTATAGGTCTTCATTATTTCTTCTCCGGTTTGGCGGTAACTTTAGTGGCTGGTTTCTTGGCGGCAGGTTTTTTAGCAGGCGCTTTTACCTCAGCAGCTTTAGCTACAGGTGCTTCTTTAAGGTCATCAACAAAGCTAACACGGGCCAGCTGGGCATTGTCGCCACGGCGTAAAACGGTACGTTCAATTCGCAAGTGACCACTGGTTCGACCCGACAGTTTGGGGGCGATATCGTCTACGAGTTTGTGTGCACTACTAATTGTCTGCAGTCCAGAAATCACTTGTCGGCGTGAGTGCAAATCACCCTTCTTAGCCTTGGTAATCAGCTTTTCGATGTATGGAACAACTTCTTTAGCCTTTGGCAGGGTGGTTTCAATGGATTCATAAATCACCAACGACTCTGCCAAACTCTTAATAAGAGCTTCGCGTTGGTCGCGCTCGCGGCGCTCGTCGGCTACGTCGTGTGGTTCTTCGTGCTCTCATCTG
>CAZBRC010000074.1:0-2655 GCA_964494415.1 uncultured Candidatus Saccharibacteria bacterium | reverse complement strand
GTCAGCAACCCCCCGGTGGTCGTCACCAGCAACACCACCCCGGCCGAGTGCACGGAAGAGGAGAGCAAGGCGGGCACCTGCCTCGCCTTCACCGGTGCTGGTGACGGCACCATGAAGGTGGCCCTCTACGGCAGCATCGTCCTGTTCATCGGGTCGCTCTGCGTCCGTACGGGCCGTCGCTTCTGGGGCATCGTCCTGGGCAACACCATCGGTCGCCTCTGGCGGCTGCGTACCCTCGGGGTCTAACCTCGAGGCTGGTCCGGTTCCCGGGGAAGGCCTGCGACAATCAGTCGTAGAACAAGCCTCCCCGGGAATCCGGACTAGTGGAAACGAATTGCCAAGTTCTCGCTTTTCAAGCGAAAACCTGTCTGATCTATCGTTCCACGCTGGGCACAAGATGATAACACGCACACTTTTTGTGCCCAGCGTGGAGACGAACCAAAACATCATAAATAACGGTAGTCGATATGCTATACTCTATCTAAAGCGTAAGCGGTACATGTCTAGGGTATGGGCAAAAAAACAGTTAACGAGAACACCACCGTTGTAGACCTACGAAAAAAGGCTCCACAACACCATGTAAACGAAGAGGGAAAACAAGGCGCTATTAGTGTTAAGGCGCCAACTGCTCCCGAGCCTACCAGCACGCCACAGGTATTCACGCCGGCGCCTAAGAAAATAAAGCTTCCTAAAGTATCTCTGCGCTCTAAAAAGTCTAAACTCGCAGTTGTCGCCATTGTTGTTGTAGTTGGTCTCACAGGTTTTTTAGTTATCAGACATCGCCAGGCGCAAGCTAAGCTCGACTGCAACAAACAGTACTGTCAGCAAATTCTATCGTCGGCTGTTACCGCCTTCAATGCCAACAAGATTGAAGACCAAACGGCGGTGGTAAATAAAATAACCGTTGTTCCCAACTACCAACAGCAGCCCAACTATATGGCGATTCTTACGGCTTATTACATAAATCGCTCAGACCATGACGCCGCCCAAAAGAACCTGGACCTACTCAAAAAAGTCTACGTTCCTGATGTTGGCTACAATACCACCCTAACCGAAGCCCTTATTATTCAACCGCCATCAGGCTTCGAGCAGGCAGTTACGGCAATGCAAAAGACCCAGCAAAACTACCAACAAAACGGCTACGGTATTACCCAAGACGGAACCACACAAAAGGTGCAGCAATGAGACGATTAAAACTACTGGGGCTCGGGCTGTTGGTAACCTTGGCCTGTGTAGTTGGTGTTTCGGTGGCGCGACCGCACAAAGCATCGGCCGCCATTTGGTCATCACCCAACCCCTGGCAAAACATCATGCCGTACCCGATCTTTCTCGATTTGTACTATTGCGATGGCGGTACCTTGAGTCCAACGTACAGGCAATGGATTTCACCGCAAGGGGCAGCAACTTCTTCGACCGTAACCGTGCCGTACGGAACTACCTCGGTGAACCTTGACCTCAACTGGAACGGCGCTACCTGTAGATACAGTGCTGGCAGCGTAATTGATAGCACGCTGAAGGTGGCTGGGTCGCCAACCCCGGGGGTATCGGGTATAGCCGGACAAGAGCTGTACATGGGCTTTGGGGCAGGTTCTCCAGTTGGTACATACCACAAAACCGAGAGGACATTTAACTTCACACCGCCAGCTGGCTCACTAACGCCCGGCACTCACCAGTTTGTCATTAATTTGGACACCCAGGCGATTAACCATTTCCCAGGCTCACCCAACTTTCGTTGTGTAGAGAACTCAACCACGCCACACACAACAAGTGGAATTCATGATTTTGCTCCCTGTGACGTCACTCACCCCAGCTTCCTGATAACTATTATCGTCCAACAGGGTATTACGGTAAGCGGCAAGGTAGTTGACCAAGATACGAACGTGGGGTTGCCCAACGTAACGGTGACTTACTGCAACGCGCAGGGCGGGCTATCGACTACCACGACCTCTGCCTCTGGCAACTACAGTTTCATTACAGGAAACGGATCAACGACCTGCATTCGAGTACCTAATTCAGTAGCTGGCGGCTACTCAAATCCTCATGTAGCGCCACGCAATGGTAACTTTCCACCGAATTATACTGACCCTAATTTGCAGTACGGATATAGAAACTGCCCGGCTAACTCCACCTCGGATCCACCGTGTAACCTGACCTCATACGAGTATCAGGTGGCGGGTAAGAATTGTTTTAATAACGCGGCAAATTGTAGCTCGTATGGCAATACTGTATTACAGTTTGACCGCTCAATAGACTTTGGCTTTGTGTTTGCCTATAAAAAAGCATCCGCACCGGTTAGTTGTACATATAACAGTATTAGCCCGACCGATCCGGAAGCAGGAACCGCCTTTAAGGTTAACCTCACTTTAGGTGCCCGAGTAAACGGAAACGTCAATTACACGGCGACGATGACAGGAGCCGGTCTGAGCTGGGGAACACCAATTATCGCCAATGGATCGTGGACAGCAACCGTAGGCAACCCCGGCAACCAGCGTCAAGTAACATCCAATAACATCACCGCTAATAACGCTGGCGTCTATAACGCTACCATTACAATTAATTACAGTGGAGCAGCCTCGGGCTCAGCAGATTGTGCGTTTCAGGTGAATGTCTATAACAAACCGTATGTCCGTACTTTTGATGGAGACTCATTTGCCG
>CAZBRC010000073.1:2426-2678 GCA_964494415.1 uncultured Candidatus Saccharibacteria bacterium | reverse complement strand
AAAATCAGGCTTTTCTTCGTCCTCGGCTTCTCCGCGTTGCAGCATCGGTCCATAGCGTCCGTAACGGGCAAATACCGGGCGTTTGGTCTCAGGGTCTACTCCCAGTTCGCGCGACTGCATACTGTCTTCGCGGCTAATCTTGTCGGATTTCTCTACTAACGGGTGGAAACCTTTATAAAATTCTTCGATGACAGCTACCCACTTCTTTTTCCCATCAGCGATTTCGTCGAAGTCTTCTTCTGCCCGGGCGGT
>CAZBRC010000073.1:0-2416 GCA_964494415.1 uncultured Candidatus Saccharibacteria bacterium | reverse complement strand
ATCAAAATCCACAATGTCGGTAAAGTGCTTCGTCAAGAAATCAGTCGTAACATCGGCCATTGGTGTCGGTAATAGCTTGGCATTGTCGCCGCCGTAATTTTCTTGGGTGGTTTCTTCGGTAATCCCCTTCGTTGTCAGGAGCAATTGTTGTGCTTCACGGGTTTTGGCCTGGATATCGGCTTTTTCGATATATCCCCTGGTCTGAATAGTAGAAATGGTTGGCGCATAGGTGCTGGGTCGCCCGATGCCCAACTCTTCGAGCTTACGGACCAAACTAGCCTCAGAGTAACGGGCTGGCGGCTTACTGAAGACCTCGGATGCTCGCATCTCTTTCAGCGATAATTTATCGCCACTTTTTAGGGCTGGCAGAATGACGTCTTCTTTTGTGCCACCGTACACCTTCATAAAACCATCAAACTTGAGTACTTCACCCTTGGCAAGTAGTTGTTCTTTGCGAGTACTGATGGCGATCCAAAGCTCAGTCTTATCAACCGCGGCGGCGGCCATTTGGCTGGCCAAGGCTCGTTGCCAGATAAGTTTATAGAGCTTCTCTTGCTGGGCGTCTTTGCCGGCTTTTTCGGTTGTAAAAGCGGTTGGCCGAATAGCCTCGTGTGCTTCTTGGGCGCCCTCGGACTTAGTCTTGTATTGTCGGAGGGTATGATAATTGGCGCCGTAGTTCTTGGTGATATAGTCCTTGGCTGCGTTCAAGGCTTGTGACGACAATGTCGTGCTATCAGTACGCATGTAGGTGATTTTTCCACTTTCGTATAGACGTTGTGCCAGCGTCATAGTCTGCTTGACACTGTAGCCGAGTTTTCGGGCCGCTTCTTGCTGTAGTGTACTGGTCGTGAATGGCGCGGACGGGTTACGGCTGCCGGGTTTAGTTTCGACCTTTGCTACGCTGAAGTCGGCCTTGTGGCAGTCCTGTAGAAACTTTTTGGCAAGTTGTTTGGTGGCTAATTTATCGGGCAGCTCGGCTGGGAGGTCGGTTCCCTTGACCGGGAAGATACCGGTAATTTTAAAGCTGCCGGTTGATTCAAATTCTTTAATCTCTCGTTCTCGCTCAACTATAAGACGCACGGCTACTGATTGGACGCGGCCGGCACTTAAACCCGGGCGGACCTTTTTCCATAAGACCGGGCTGAGCTCGTAGCCAACGAGGCGGTCGAGCACTCGTCGGGCTTGTTGGGCGTGGAATAAGGCGGCATCAACGGTGCGCGGGTTTTGAATAGCGTTTTCGATAGCCGGCTTGGTGATTTCGTGGAACACAATCCGTTTGGTGGTTTTGGGGTCTAAATTGAGGGCTTCACAGAGGTGCCAGGCAATCGCCTCGCCTTCGCGGTCTTCATCACTTGCGAGCCAAACGGTGTGCCCTTTGGCGGCTTTTTTTAACTCGTTGATAACTTTCTTTTTGTCGGCCGGGATTTCGTAGGTTGGTTCAAAATTATGAGCAACATCAATACTGATCCCCTTTTTAGGGAGGTCGCGAATGTGGCCGAAACTACTTTTAACAGTGTAGTCTTTGCCTAAATATTTCTCGATGGTTTTTGCCTTTGCCGGCGACTCTACGATAACGAGGTTTTTGCTCATGCTGACATAGTATACATGAAGCCGCCGAGGCGCTAGTTTTTTAAGACTATGTTAATGCTTGTATGACTTTTCGTCCTTTTGGACTCATCAGCGTGAACTTCATTCACGGAAGTCAATTCACTACACAAGAATGGCGCCGGGCACGGCGGGGGCCGATCGTCCGAAGACGACGTCGCGGCCCCCGCCGGCGCAGTGCTCAGTGGTTCAGGACCTCGTCCGAAAGTGCCACGACGGCGAGCCCGGCCACGGTACCTACCGCACAGTTGACGACCGCCACCAGGCGGTTGCGCGTGCGGAAGGCGGTTCCGATGCCCGACACAGCGGTCAGCACGACGAGCGGGGTGAGCATGTTTTCTGCCCGATCGCGCGTCTCGGCGGTGTAGAGATCCGAATCGGCGATGTGGACGCTCGCGACCATGCCGCCGACCCCGGCGAGGGTCTTGATGGTGCTGGGCCGGACCGCGGCGACTGCCACGGTTCCTGCTGTTCTACTCAAAAAGCCCATGGATTTGTTTTGCCCTTCTCGTGTAGTGGGTGCTCATCATCTGGTGATGTTGAACTTAGAGATTATAAAATCAAATCACACAATTGTCCATTTTCCGGTGCTAAGAGATTGTATCGTGCCAGTCACCTCGAGCATGGTTATTGTTTGATTAAAGGCACTGGCTGTAAGTTGGCTTTGTTTGAGTAATGATGCGCTATCTTGTGGGCCGGTCTTTAGGAGTCGTAATATAGTTGTTTCTTCTGGGGTGGTGCCAGCCGTCGCGAGCTGAGAAAAATCATCCTGGCTCATGCTCAATGATTCAAAAAGATCTCGACTACTCAA
>CAZBRC010000072.1:0-2868 GCA_964494415.1 uncultured Candidatus Saccharibacteria bacterium | reverse complement strand
GCTGGCCGAGCCACGCCCGGTTACGCCGGTGTCATTACCCTGCCCATAGATACCGCCGGCGTCTATATTGCCACCAGTATCGTGCGTGGCCGGCCAGCCAGTGCTGGCACCACAGTTGGCGCCCGCAAAAGAATCTCCATCAAATGTCCGGACATACGGTTTATTAAATATCGTCTTACAGGTTCTATCTATGAGCGCGGTCGATCCGGGCTGGACGACACCACTAGTCGTGGCGATGCCCTTTTGAGGATTAATGGCGTAACCCATACAGATTTTGTCCCCGGCGCTCATGGCTGGTAAAACAACTCCGGGCTGGTCTATTGGAAAGCTGTGGTTAGCAAGCGTGAAGTTAAACGTGTTACTAAAAGGTGCATGTATAGTAATCGTTGCACCACTAACCCGCTCCACATAATAGCTGGCAGAAATTTGCACCCCATTTACCGGTGCATCATCAGTATTAGCATTAAGTGAAAAGTCGGCTGTGCTGGGGTTTTCATCATCGGCTATGTCAATTTGTGGAGCAGTATTGATAGTAAAATTAAAATTCTTTACGAGCTTTGCGGCCGGGCCAGTAATATTACCGCAGGATTTATTTATAAGAAAGAACGTACCGTCTGGGTTATAGAATTTAATGTATGAACTTGGACCAAACACATCGGCGCGATCATTTATATATGATCCGGCGTCAAGTTTGCTCGTATCAGATGCCGGAAAACCACTAACCATGGTGGGGTTGTCACGATAAACAATAGTATCCGTACGCCAATAGGAAGTCGGAAAGCCGCTGACTGGGTCAGTACCAGTCGTAGGAAACGGTTCGATATGGTTCCAGTCAACCCAAACTGATCCCGGTCCACCACCGGCTGGTTGAGCAGCATAGTAGTTCACCAGGTCTTTCCACTCGTTAAGATGCGCACGAGCATAGAAAAATCCAGCTAAACGATGATCTGGCGCGGATTGAAATGCGGGATCAGTACCATCCATCCCAAGCATTGTATTAATAATGTATGAGGTACCCACTAATGTCCCGGCATACTCTTCACACCACTCGACAGCCGGCTTGCCACCGTGTGCGGTGGCCGTGCATGAAAGGCCGCCTGTCTGTAGGTAGACTAGCCCGATGTTAGCTTCTGGACCATTTAAATCACGTTCAATAACATTAATGAAACCACTCAAATCGGCTGCATTTGCACCATTTGCACTGGTGATATTGGGGGTGGTATAGCCATTATAAGAAGCGGGGGTTCCGGTGTGCCCGACTGGCCAAATCCACCGCCCGTTGGTGAATATAGAAGCCCACATGTGATCGCCGTTGTAGTAGCTCTCGTTGGCACAGCGATCAAATTGCTTAAAGGCATTGTTATCGGTTAACGGCCCGCTGCCTAAGTAAGGCGCTGGGTTAAGGTTGGGGCCGCAATATGGTAGGTAGTGCGAACCAGAACCATCAAGTACCAAAGGTAAGGCACCTGCCGTCCCTTTCAGTACACTCATCAACCCCACCACCAGCAGCACCCAGATTGATGCGGCAAAGATTTTTAGCGAAAGGTGTTTCACTTAGCATCCGCCTTTAGGCTATCGATGGTGGCCTGTATGGCATAGGTCTGCGCACCAGCCGTCGGAGCTTTCGATTGCTTGTTAACTTCGAGCGCCTTTTGGTAATAGGTTATAGCGGTTTGTTTGTCACCAGTCTTTACAGAGGCTTCTGCTACCAGCAGATAATTACCCATAGTCGGTTCCTTGGCATATTTAATTGCCTTTAGCCCATAATCGACGCTCTTTTTATTGTCGCCAATTTTGTTGGATATTGCCGCTAAACGAGCATAAATATTAAAAAGGTGGTCACCATCTTTGGGGTTTTGTTTGTTCAAGTACGTTTCCAACTGAGTTTTGGCAGCGTTTGCGCGCCCATTTCGTAGGTCATTGTCGGCTGCGGCTATCATGACCGCATAGGTTTTGGCTTCTGTGTTAGCTTGTCGATGCCGTTGCCAGATAAATATTCCAGCTCCTATAATGGCCACAACCAACAAAGCCAACAATATGGGCTTTAGGTACTTCTTAAGTACTGGAGGCACTTTTGGCAGTTTGCGTTGGCGTTTGACGCTTCCGATGATTTGTTCGTTCTTGCCTGGTAACTTTTGCATAGAACTCCTTACAGCAACGGTGGTGGCGAAACTACATAATCAAAGTTAAATTTAGTACTCGGCGAGCCAGCAGCCGGCATAGCCAAATAGGTTTCGGGACGGAAGTTAATAACCTCAGCCGCACACGTTCCGGGTGACGATACTGCGCCAGCATTCGCACACGAACCGCTCGTGCCATTACCGCCGCCCACATCATTGGGATGATCGCCGGCGCCGCTGCTGTTTCGTAATGAACCAAAGGTGCGCAAGAACTTAATGCGCGCCGCGATCAGCGAGCCATTCACTGTTAGCTGTTTGTTACACGTAGAGTAGTAGGTACTGTCAGTCGAGACATAGCCAGCCGGCGGGGCAAACGTAGAACAGGTATAGATAGTTTTGGCAGTTGGGCTCCCGGCGGCCTTGCCTTGAGCCACAAATGTACCATCTAGTTTAGTGACGTCCGGGCCGATATAGATGTTACCGTTAGCTACCAGCGTCAAAGATGGGATACTAGCACGATCTGCCCAGCCAGCCGTATTGTAGGTAAAATCACCACCGATAGTAACGTCACCATCGACATAAATGACTGCACGATTGTTATATCCGGCGGTAGCTGGAAGAGAGTATGAGCCGGTCACCTTATACACACCATCTGCCGTAAGATCAACCGCTTTATCGGTGCCAGGCATGCTCGCTAAGTAGTCGGTCGGACAGTGCGGTGTTCCAAGATAACCACCCTTTGGCCCCG
>CAZBRC010000071.1:0-3108 GCA_964494415.1 uncultured Candidatus Saccharibacteria bacterium | reverse complement strand
TACCGAAGAGGGACGGCAGCAAGCACGCATAGCTGGCCAGCTCGCCAAAAAGCATGGTATCGAATATATTATTAGCTCACCCCTGGGCCGCGCCCTCGAAACCGCACAGATTGTAGCCGCCGAAATCGACTACCCACTTGAAGATATCCATATTGATGAGCTTTTCATCGAACGCAACTATGGTGATCTTGAGGACCAGCCCTATACACCGGGCTTTGACTACAACACCGTCAACGGCATCGAAACCGATACCCAAATTATTAAACGCGCCGAGAAAGCGCTGGCGTTCATAGAAAGCTTAGAAGCCAACTCCATACTAATTGTGAGCCACGGCAGTTTAGGTCGGGCGATTCGATTCCACCTCCAACCAGAAACACCATTTGAAGTTCGCATACACAATGCTGACTTACAGAACTGGAATAGCCGCTAATTAGCTGTCTGGCTACCAGCGTCCCAGACCCAGTTATGCACCTCGGGCATGTCGACGCCGTGCTCAGTAATATACTGCCGGTGCTCAACCAACTTGTCTTGCATGGCCTGCTTTAGGTAGGCACCTTTGCTGCCGCCCTGTTCTGGCAAACGGTTAATGGTATCAATTACTAAGTTAAAGCGGTCGATGTTGTTCAGAACGCACATGTCAAAAGCGGTCGTAATCGTGCCTTCTTCTTTATAGCCCCGTACGTGTAAGTTTCGGTTGGTGCGGCGGTAGGTTAGGCGATGAATCAACCATGGGTAGCCATGGAAGGCAAAGATAATGTGTTTATCCTTGGTAAAGATGGAGTCGTAATCTTCGTCGGTTAAACCATGAGGGCTCTCGGTCGTGGGCTGCAGTTTCATCAAGTCAACCACATTAACAACGCGGATTTTGAGCTCGGGTAGATGGTTGCGCAAGATTGATACGGCTGCCAAAGCCTCCATGGTCGGCACATCACCGGCGCAGGCCATAACCACATCTGGTTCACTATCTTGATCGTTGCTCGCCCACTGCCATATACCGATACCCGCCGTACAGTGCTGAATCGCCTCAGCCATAGGTAGGTACTGCGGTGCTTCTTCGTGTTTGCCACAAATAACCAGGTTTACATAGTTTTTACTGCGCAAACAGTGGTCCATTACCGAAAGCAGGCTGTTGGCGTCGGGCGGCAAATAGACTCTGATGGTTTCCCCTTTTTTGTTGACCATGTGATCAATAAAGCCGGGGTCTTGGTGAGTAAAACCGTTGTGGTCCTGCCGCCAGACGTGCGAGGTGAGCAGATAATTCAATGATGCGATGTCTTCGCGCCATGGTAGTTCAGACGACATCTTGAGCCACTTGGCATGTTGGGTGAACATCGAGTCAACAATCCTAATAAAGGCCTCGTAGCTGTGGAAGACGCCGTGCCGGCCAGTCAGCAAATAACCCTCTAGCCACCCTTCGGCCTGGTGCTCACTGAGCATGGCGTCGTGAACCCGGCCTTGCGGAGCCAGAAACTCGTCTGTTGGCAAGGTAGCTCCATCCCATTGGCGATTAGTAACCTCAAAGACTGAGCCTAGACGATTAGACAAAGTTTCGTCAGGGCTAAAGATTCGGAAGTTTGTCATGTTTTGAGAGATTACATCCCGCAAGAACGGGGCGAGTGTCATCATACTGCTGGCGTGTAGGGTGGTCGGGCGAGACACATTGAGGGCATATTTACGGAAGTCAGGCATAACGAGTGGCTGCAGTAAGCTACCACCATTGGCGTGTGGGTTAGTACCCATACGACGCTCACCTTTAGGTGCCAGTTGGGTCAGCTCGGCTTTTAGAGCCCCGTGTTCATCAAACAACTCTTCTGGCCGATAACTACGCAGCCAAGCCTCGAGCATGGTCAGCTGCTCTGATGGTTTGTCAGTTGGCACCAGTAATGGTACTTGGTGCGACCGAAAACTGCCTTCTATTGGTTTACCCCCGAGTACTTTGGGTCCGCTCCAGCCCTTGGGTGATCGCAGCACAATCATAGGCCACATTGGCCGCGTGGTTAACGACCCCTGGCTGGCAGCAACTTTAATTTGACGGATATCCGCCATGACAGCATCCAACGTTTCGGCCATGAGTTTATGCATAACTGCCGGATCGCTACCCTCCACAAAATACGGTTTCCAGCCATAGCCCTTAAAAAGCTGCTCGAGTTCTTGATGGCTGATTCGAGCCAAGACAGTCGGGTTAGAAATTTTGTAGCCATTCAAGTGTAAAATCGGCAGCACCACCCCATCGGTTTTGGGGTTTAAGAACTTATTAGAATGCCAGGCTGTCGCGAGTGGGCCAGTCTCGGCCTCGCCATCGCCCACCACGCAAGCCGCAATTAAATCGGGTGTGTCAAAGACGGCACCAAAGGCATGGCTCAACGAATAACCCAATTCGCCACCCTCGTGGATTGAGCCGGGCACTTGTGGCGAAACATGACTCGAGATACCACCTGGGAATGAAAACTGTTGGAACAGACGCTTTAAGCCGGCTTCATCCCGGCTGATGTGCGGATATACCTCGCTATAGGTACCTTCTAGATAGACATTCGATACCGCCGCCGGACCGCCATGTCCTGGGCCAGAGATGTAAATCATATTGAGATCATACTGATTAATAATGCGGTTGAGGTGAGCATAGATAAAGTTTTGCCCAGGCGTTGTACCCCAGTGTCCCAACAACAGTTGTTTTACGTCGCTGGGCTGCAATGGCCGCCGCAGTAATGGGTTATCACGAAGATATATCTGGGCAACCGATAAATAATTGGCTGCCCGCCAGTAGGCATCAATTTTGTTAAGCAATTCTTGGTTAAGTGGCTGTTCCATAATAATTACACCGCTAACCGGTGCACCTCCTGGGCAATGATTTGGGCTTCGTTTGCCGGGATGACCCGTACGCTTACCGAACTACCTGGCGCCGAAATAACCGTCTGTTGATCGTGATTAAGTTGTTGGTCGAGGCTGATACCAAGGAATGCCATGTCTTGGCAAACGCGTTGGCGAATTTTGGGAGCTTTCTCGCCAATGCCGCCAGTAAAGACCAGGCAATCTAATCCACCCATCACGGCCGCTAAGGCACCAATCGCTTTTTTAACGGCGTGACAGTACACCGCCACGGCTTCGGCA
>CAZBRC010000070.1:0-3259 GCA_964494415.1 uncultured Candidatus Saccharibacteria bacterium | reverse complement strand
TAGTTCAACCGGTATTATGAACAGTCGTTTTACAAACTCTATAACCGTTGGCCATTGGTCTGGCAAACCTAACATCAGCCTGCCCAATCCTGGTTGGCGATAAATAGCTAGTGCCAAAGGCGCTAGAACTATTAAAAATACCGCCATATAGACAATCCACATCAGGGCCGGTACTTTACGTAACTCTTGCCAAACGAGCTTTCGTCGCCAAATCAACCCAAACAAAACAAACCAAATCATACCAGGCACGTACAAGGCGAGTGTGCCAAAACCCAATAAGGCGAGCAATATTGATTTTCGTAAGTTTGAGTGATCAAGGCTGACGCCCAGCGCAACCAGTATCAATAGTGTGCCATACATAACTCCAGGAGTGCCTAAACGGGCATAATGTAAAAACCAGCCAGAAGTCATTAGGAGTAAGGTCGTAAGCACTGCCACCAACGGCGTTGACCACAGTTTCATCAAGAAATAAAAGCTCAACACTACGGTCAAGCCGATAATGACACTCACCAATCGAATCGTAAACAAATTATCCCAGTGCGCCAAGTGTAAACCGTATATCAGGATTTTTTGTGGGGCAAACGAGGGATTATTAATGAGCTGATGATAATCGGTAGCCGCCTGGGTGGCGGTAACTTCGCTGGGGCTTGCAGCTGGGGTTTGCGAGTTAAGTCGAAACAAGAATAAACCAGCCACAATTAACACCCCAACGCCAATAATTGCTAGAGTGCGCCAGCCATCACTTGCCCATCGCTTAAACACCTTCATTAGCATTTAGTATAGCATTTGGTTAATCAAACGGAGTGGTGTGTTTAGTGTCGACACTGCGGAACTGCTGTTTTTCGCGATTGAAATATAACTCAAAGTTGCCGGTTGGGCCGTTACGATGCTTTTTAATAAAGATATCGGTAATCTTTTTGCGGTCGCTGTCCGGGTTGTAGTAATCCTCTCTGTAAATAAATGCCACTACGTCAGCATCTTGTTCAATCGAGCCTGATTCGCGCAAGTCTTGCAGCTGGGGAATTTGTGGACTACGACTTTCTACTGAACGACTTAGCTGGCTAAGAGCAATCACTGGCACGTTTAGCTCTCGAGCCACACCCTTTAACCCACGGGATATTTCGCTAATTTCTTGAACACGATTACCGTCGCCGCCAAACCGACTGCCGCCACTCATGAGTTGCAGATAGTCGACAATGATTAAGCCGAGCTGTCGTTGGTGGGCTTCTCGACGAGCTTTTGTACGTAAATCGCTCACGGTTATACCAGGAGTGTCATCTATAAAAATCGGTGCCTCACTGAGAGTACCCATGGCATGACCGATCTTTTCAAAGTCAGCGTCGGTTAAATTACCGGTTCGCAGAGCCCAGGCATCTACGCCAGATTCCATTGACAGCATACGGTCAACCAACTGTTCTTTACTCATTTCTAAGCTAAAAATGAGTACCGGTTCTTTGCTTTTGACTGCCACGTTATGGGCGATGTTCAGCGCAAAGGCAGTCTTACCCATTGATGGGCGTGCCGCTAAAATAACGAGGTCCGAACGTTGGAATCCGGCCAAGACATTATCCATATCACGGAATCCGCTAGGAATCCCCCGAACTTTATTCTTGTCTTTATGTAGGTCGTCTAGTCTGTCAAAGCTTTCACTCAAGATTGTTTCCAGGCTAGCTACATCTTGCTTCACGTGCTGCTGACTCACATTGAATAAGCTCATCTCGGCTTCTTCTATGAGCTCTTGAAGGCTTTTAGACTCGTTGTAGCCAAGGTTAACAATGCCCTGCGATGCTTTAATCAGACGTCGACGGAGTGCCTTTTGTGCGACGATTTCAGCATATTGCTCTACGTGGGCAGCAGTCGGTACAAAGTTGGTAAGCTCGGTTAAGTAAGCAGGTCCGCCGACAACATCAAGATTGTTGGTGGCTTTAAGTTGATCGGCTAAGGTCAAGACATCAATTGGGCTATGCTTTTCGTATAGTTGAAGAGTAGCTTCATAAATTCGTTGGTGGCGTTCGTCATAAAAGTCATTGGCATGAACAATATCGGCAATCTTAACAATTGCATCACTATCAATCAGCAGAGCACCCAGCAACGAGGCTTCGGCTTCGGTATTTTGCGGTGGTATGATTGCTTGATCGGTGTCCATAGTGTACTTGAATTGTAAGTGCTGTGTTCGTCAACAGCAATCTTAAGCGTCTTAATCCATTAACTCGGCGCCACCGAAAATATTACTAATAGTTTCGATTGCTTCGGTGGCATTCTGTGGTGGTGTCTGTTTTGTTGGCAAATGTTCAGTACTTACGAGGCACTTTACTGTGACCGGCTGTCCAGTGAATTCAGTCAAGATATCCCGTAGGAGTTGCTGGTTTTTGGCTTCGTTGAGTCGTTTTTGATGAAACGGGAATTCAAACGTTAACAGCAGCACGTCATCGGTGAACTCTGGCGTAGCCATCCTGACGACGCCGTATAGCGTGTTGTGACGCTTTTTGACAGCAGTTAAGAACTCGGGCCAGCTTTCGGGACTTAACGACTGTGATGCCGCGCTTTTAGGTATTTTGGCCTTGGTGGGCGTGTCTGCAACAGACGGCTCAGCTGGGGGTGGGGCCGGCAAATTATTGGGCGGCGGCGTTGGGTGATTGACGGGTGGTGGCGATTGTTTAAAAACATAGGTTAACAGAGCTAACTCCAGTGCGGTTTGTGGGTCACCGTGACTACTGACCTCCAGTAGCTGTTCCATTAATTCTAAGGTACCGGTTGCTTCTAAGCTGAGATTGTTTTGCAGGAGTTGTTCACGTAGTTCGTGCAATAACTGTGAAGCTAAGGCTGATGACTGATAACCCTGGTCAATCAATTGTTGCATCGTCGTAATAACAGCTGGGGCGTTCTGACTTTGCAGGACTTCAATCAGCTGCTGAATGGCGGCCTGCGGCGCCACTCCGAGCATTTGTTGGACATCCTGTAATTCGACCTTGGCTTTTAAGCTCCTGGCTTGGTCAAGCAGACTTATGCTATCGCGAAATGAGCCATCACCATGTTCAGCAATTAACGCCAAGGCCTCATCGCTAATCTGTAGTTTTTCTGTCTTAGCGATAGCTTTTAGATGCTCCACTGCAACGTTCGGTTCGATCGGCTTAAATGTAAAGCGCTGCGTACGACTAACAATTGTTTCGGGTAACTTATGCACTTCGGTTGTCGCGAGTATAAAGATGACATGTTCCGGCGGTTCTTCGAGTGTTTTAAGGAGTGCATTAAAGGCTTA
>CAZBRC010000069.1:0-3342 GCA_964494415.1 uncultured Candidatus Saccharibacteria bacterium | reverse complement strand
AAGACGTTACCACCCAGGCTATCCACAATGAGTTAATTAAAGATAAACGATTCGTGCTAATCGGGCGCGGCATCTACGCCCTCAAAGAGTGGGGCTACGAACAGGGAACAGTCGCCGATATTATCACCGAAGTTCTTAAGAAGGCTGGTGAACCACTACACCGTGACGAAATCGTGAAGCGCGTCCTCAAAAGCCGCTATGTTAAAGAAACCACTATTTTATTGAACCTCCAGGGTAAACCACAGTTCAAGCGCGTCGCCAAAGCTACCTACACGCTCGCCGATTAAACCCTATAAGTACGCAATAATGCCTCACCTTGCTAGTCCTGACTTAGAGCTAGAACGGAATACACTTATTTGTCATGACCCCCAGGCAATTGCCGAAGCCGGTAAAATTTTGCTGCATGATGACGGGATAGATATGATCGTAGTCCGGGGACTCGTAGCCGCCCAAGATACCGAAAGTCTGTTAACCGTAAGTGACGATAGACTGGGCGGCATTGTGCCGGACGTTGAAGCGCTCTACGCACTCGCACCCCAACTGAAAGGTTTGGATGAGGTTGTGGCCGATTTCTGGTCAGAACAGGGCTATGCCGATTTCAAACTGTTAGCACCGCATTTAAGTGCTACTAAGGTTGCTGGTGGAGGAGTCGGTATCCACACCGACTACATGTTCTACGAACAAGATCTTGATCGTATTTCTCTCGTTGGGCCAGTCTCACTCAGCATTGCCGTCACGCCGGGAAGAGGTCTGTACCAGGTCCAAAAACCCCAGAGCCGCGTCCAAGATAATGAAGGCAACTTTGTATATGCAGCATGGAAGGCGGCAAAATACCGCGTGGGTCCTCCGGCCTTACGTAGCCAAGAGTGGCAATATCAAGGTGATGGGGTGCTATTCATGAACCATCCTCGGCAATCGTATCATGCGGTTACTGCCGCACCCGAACGCCGGGCTGCCCTATATGATTACAATATTGCCCATGAAACCGCTTTCCAAGCGAATAGCACAGAAGACCAAGAGACAGACCAAGGCTTAGAACATGACTCGTAAACCATCCAACCCGCGTCTACCAGAATTCCACGGCCCCGATCAGTTACAGGCAGCCGTTAGAGCGGCCGCCGATCCCCACCACGACGGTGCTGTTGTACGACATCTGATACAATCTGATGTCGCCAGATCCATCGTAGCTATTCACGATGCAAAAAAAGATGGAGACACGTCAAGTGCAGATATGTTTGAGGCGCTCGTTCCTCATGTGCCAGCATTGCGTACTATCGACGCTTTGGCTCTTGAACTGTGGGGGAACATTTCTGTGGGCAGCCTAGCGTTACGTGATCCGCTCGGGGGTGTTTTTGTGGCCGACGATGGTGGCATTGAACCACATATCGATATTAGGCCGGCTGACATCACCGAAAAGTCCGATTCTCGCTTCTGTGGACCAATTGGCATGTCTTTAGGTTTGTTTGCCAGTGCACGTTTTGGTGTTACTAAACCACCTCTAGATATGTTTCTTGATACCGATGGCGACTTGAGTGTTGCAGCTCTCCAGCATTACAGACAAAGTGTCTATGATGATGTCCCCGAACTACGCAGCACAACAGTGCAGGGTGTTGGTGACTTGGTAATTTGGATTCCACCATTTACCGTACACGGCGTGGAAACAGATAAGCCAGCCGAGCGCGTCGCCTTAATTATGGAGCAGTCTCAAGCACCGATTTCTTAAAATTTAGTTTTTGTGAACATTTTACGAACACGAGGGTGGACGCGGTTTGTGGGGGACACGTCTCAAAAGTAGGCCGGCAGCAGCATGGCAGGAAAGGCTAAAGAAAAACACAAAATAATAAATGGGCAGCGTGGAATAAGCGTGGCAATGATAGCAGCAGAGCACACGATCCAAACATACACTCAACGTCGCACAATGTATATTTTGCGACTCAATATATTGGTTTAAAGATGATTGGTAGTACCTCTTCTACAGGGGAGTATTCGGCATTATATGTAATAACGCAGCTTTATCTGCACCGCCGCGTATGTTTGGTACAAATACTCATTACAGACTGTCCAAGCCCCCTGAGCAGCCCTATATGGCTGCTATAGTAGCTCCTGCAACCAGCCCCGAACCGTAGCAAAATTAACTATTTGTCAGAGTTTTCCACAGCTATGTCGTGAAAACATTTGCTTTTTCATGCTTTTGGTTGCCTTAATATGCTTTCCCTGCCTTTTCCCAAAAATACAAAAATTTGACATTTGCCTGCTGTTTTATTGTAATATAGTTTTTTTTCAGCACTTTCACTCTTTTGCATATACGAACAAAATACGAACTATTAGGGGAGAGTGGTGGGGCTACTTGTAGTACACTCGTTCTTCTACACGTGTGTCGACCACTTCGGAGGGAGTAGTATTGTCAGCTTTGAATTTATCCCGCGCCGCTAAGTACATCCCTGCCTGCAGCCTGGGATCCCCTAAAAGGTTGGTCTTTATAACATATGGCTGGCCATCAACTCGCACATCAAGCTCGTCTGGTGCTGGGGGTAAAATTAAGGCGGTGATTTTAACGTTCTTGGCTTGCAGCTGTTGGGCGAATGTTGTAATGAATGCTACGCTTTCTTGGGGTAGAATTCGCTGCCCTGCTTTGATTTCTAAACCACTCTGGTCAGTTACGGTGCGTAAGCTTTTTGAGGCCTCGGGCAGATCCGAAGTGCGGGCGATAGCCTTGCCGTCAGCATCGATAACAAAGTTTCCACCATTGCCACTTATGACTAATGCCGGCTGGACCGGCTCCAGGGTTACCACTGCCCGTCGGCCAATCAACGGAATGGTGACACTCACACGACGCAACTCCGGAAATTGACTCTGGAGCTTGCTGGCGACATCATCGGGGTTAAGGGTCAGTTTAGAGCGATTGGATAAACTACCCAGTATATTGTTGGCTGCTTGCTGATATACGCTGGTGGGACGCAACTCTTCACGAGCAGCAGGTGCATCTTTGATGACGATTTTTGCGTTGGGTGTCAGTAAAGTCGCATATACCAGACCTACCCCTATTACAACTAGCGCACCCCAAAACACCACCTGGCTGTGCCAAGGGGTGGCTTTGGACTTTTTGGCGGCCGGCGTTTCTTGGCCGCGCCCGATGTTAGTATCATTGGCCGAGCGATTGGCGCGATAAGAGAACACTGGCGTGTTATTACGCTGACTCAAATTTGGCCGGCGGCCGACAGGAGTTGGTTTGCGGCGACCCAGCATGTTATGCGCTCGTACCCTCGGTAGGCTGGGTGTCGACGTCATAGCTTGGCTTGGGCATGGTGCCATGAGCCACATCAAGTAACATATGCGCTATTC
>CAZBRC010000068.1:0-3365 GCA_964494415.1 uncultured Candidatus Saccharibacteria bacterium | reverse complement strand
GTGGTTCAGCGAATATCAAGATGCCCACACCAACAATTGCCATGACAATCGCAAATAAGTTCATGAGACTGCTGGATATTTCCCAGACACCCTTTCTGTCGTTGGCTTCGATGCGTTCGGCCAAAATTGGAATAAATGCTACCCCCAACGCGCCAGCGGCCAGCATCAGATAAAATAGGTCAGGAATCTTAAAGGCTGCAAAGTAGGCATCAGTGCTTTGCGGACCGATCGCTGGAAAGCTACCATTCACAATCATGGTACGTACAAAACCCAGCAACTGACCAATGAAAGTTGTTATGACCAGCAGGGTTGCAGCACCGCCAAAGGATACTCGGCGGTTGGCACGTTTTAATAATCGATTCATTCTCCGTTAATTATAAAGAGAATGGACTATGAATCCCACCCCGAATTCAGGCTAATGTACGTTTAGTAGAGTTCGGCTGCTTTGGGCATACTGGAGCCCTTAAGAATTTGTAGGACTTCGTCGGCTTCGACAGTTTCTTTCTCGATAAGTTGAGTCTTAAGGTCTTCTAGTTTGGCGCGGTTCGCTTTAACGACTGCTTTTGCGCGATTACCGGCTTCGGTAATGAGAGCTTCGACTTCTTGATCGATAACTTTCGCAGTCTCGTCAGAATACTGTCGCTCTTGGACGATGCGATCCATCATAGTGCCTTCGTCAACGTGGAAGACTTGGTCGCGCAGTTTTTTACCCATACCCTGATTCACTACCATGTCACGGGCCAACTCGGCTGCCTTTTGCAGATCGTTACCGGCACCGGTGGTGACACGATCGGCGCCATAGACAACTTCTTCGGCCACACGGCCACCCAGCATTCGGGCGAGGACGTCTTTAAATTCGATGATGCTGTGGTAACTCTTGTCCTCTGGCGGGATAAACCAAGTGACACCACCGGTGCCGCCACGCGGTATGATAGTAACTTTGTGCACCATATCGCTATCAGGCAAGACATGTCCGACAATGGCGTGGCCTGCCTCATGATAGGCAGTGATTTCTTTCTCTTTGGTGCTCATTATCTTGTTCTTGCGCTCGGGGCCAATGGCAACTTTTTCAAACGCCTGAGTGACGTCATGCTGGCTAATTTCTTTGTGATTATGTCGTGCCGCTATAATCGCCGCCTCGTTAGCAATATTTGCCAGATCAGCACCGGATGACCCGGCCGTCTTAGCGGCGAGGGCGTCCACGTCAACTTCTTTAGCTACCGGCTTCTTGGCAAAGTGAATTTTAAGAATGGCTTCGCGGTCCTGGCGATCGGGCAAACCAATGTTAACCCGTCGGTCAAAACGACCTGGCCGTAGTAAGGCTGGGTCTAATACATCGGCGCGGTTGGTCGCCGCCAAAATAATTACGTTTGTGCCTTGTTCAAAACCGTCCATTTCAACCAATATCTGGTTCAGGGTCTGTTCGCGCTCGTCATGACCACCGCCCATCCCAGAGCCTCGGCGGCGACCAACCGCATCAATTTCGTCGATAAAGATAATACATGGTGAGTTCTTTTTGGCTTTGGCAAACAGATCACGTACTCGGCTGGCACCCACACCAACAAACATCTCGACGAATTCCGAACCAGAGATGCTAAAGAAGGGCACATTGGCCTCACCGGCCACCGCGCGAGCCAACATTGTCTTACCGGTTCCAGGGGGGCCCACCAGCAACACGCCTTTTGGAATCTTAGCTCCAACCGACGCAAACTTTTTGGGATATTTCAAAAATTCGACGACTTCTTCAAGATCCTGCTTTGGTTCGTTACTACCGGCAATATCTCCAAAAGTAACTTTGTCTTTCTCGTTGCCGTATAAACGGGCACGGCTCTTGCCAAAACTCATCGCCTGGTTACCTTGCCCCTGGGCACTGCGCAGCATAAAGAACAGCACACCACTAATAATTAACACTGGCAAGATTGACGAACCAATCGCCAACCAGGTTGACCCGGCATTTGATTCTGGCTCGTAGTTGACGGTGACTTTGGAATAATCAACACCCTCGTCCTTGAGGCTCTGATTAGCTGGTGCGTGTGACTGCAAGCTGGCTTTATCTTCATCTTTTTTGGTAATAGTCAGTTTGTTACCGTTTACGTCAATCGATTTATATTGACCACTATTAGACTGCTGCACGACTTCTGATAACGAAACTTCTTTTAGGCTTGAGGGCTGACCATAGGCAGCAAAGCCAATTAGTGCAAACAATACCAGCAAGGCCACAAAGCCTAGGTTTTTCATGCCGCGGCGGTTTGATTTTCCACTTGGTCCCAGGGGTTTTCTATCCATACATCTCCTATTATACAAATTGCTGGCAGCAAATACTAGCGGTCTCGGGTCGCGAGTGCCAAATTATCTTGTCCAACCACCATTCGCCACTGTTTATTCACGTCTGCCAATTGCCCGGTGTGATAGGTTTTGGCGGCAATTGTCAGCCGCTCGATTAGTTTTTTATCAATCTGGGTCACGCCCCGCGCCCGCAGCCAGGCAGCCATGACTTCGGTCGCCACCCGGTGAGGCAGGTTAATAAACCAGTGTCGATCAAGCGTGCCACGGGCGGGCTGCAAATGCAGTTGGGTATTTAGAATGTCATCGATTTGCCGATTGAGTCCGCGCAAGTTTTGGATATGGGTAAGAAGTTGCTGTTTTTGCGGCTCTGTCATTTTGGTCAAAATGTTGTGTCGAACGAAGTTTCGTAAGTAGCGCGTGTCCAGGTTGGTGCTATCCTCATGCCAAACCAAATTGTTGGCCTGCGCATAGTCTTGCAGGGCTTTCTTGTTTGTTACTAACAGAGGTCGAGCCAAGGTGGGATGTGATTTTAAGGCTGTCCAACCACGTCGGCCACCACCGCGCAGCAACTGTAAAATCGCCGTCTCTAATAAATCATCCTGATGGTGAGCCGTCACAATGGCCCGCGCGTTGGTGGCCCGCCGAACTTTATGCAAAAAGTCATAACGGGCTTTTCGAGCTACTGCTTCACTGGTGCCCTCACCCAAATTACCTTCGTGATAAATAAACGGCACGCCATAATACTTAGAGATATCCTGCACCAGCTTACGGTCTTTAGTAGAATCTGGTCGGATACCGTGGTCAAAGTGGGCCACGACTAAATGCGATCGGTCACCAGCCCGTCCGGAGCCCACTGTTCGGCTTTGCTTAACCAACATGTCCAGCAATGCCATAGAGTCCACCCCGCCTGAGACCGCAACCACATAGGTTCCGGGAAAGCGCACATCATCCATACGTTATAATTCTACAAGATGACGTCAAAGAAGAGCAGCAAGAAAATTTACTTTATACGCCACGGCCAGAGTGAACTGAACGCCGCCGGCCGCTATGCAGGGCACACCGAAACACCACTTACCGAA
>CAZBRC010000067.1:0-3387 GCA_964494415.1 uncultured Candidatus Saccharibacteria bacterium | reverse complement strand
ATTTACCACCGTTGCCGACATGGAACGCTTGAGCGAAAAAGAGCTTGGCAAGACCATTATGTATCAAGCTGATTCCCTCATCCCGACCCCAGTAGCTGAATCTAAACTAGACTGGGCATTGCTTGGTGATTCGCCAAAAGACAAATCGCAAGTCGAGGTTTTGCTGACCAGTGTCCCTAACGACTTCATTGAGGGCCGTTTAGACATGCTCGAGTCAATCGGCTTAAATGTGATTGCTTTTGAGCCTGACAACCTGGCGATTGCACGTTCTATTATTGCCGCTGACACCACCTTGCCACAAATGGTCTTGGACATTGGCAGTAAAAGTACCGATATGGTAATTGCTATGAATGGCGCCCCGCGCTTAACTCGCGGTATTCCAACTGGTTCCGAAGCCTTAATTCGGGCTGCTATGCAAAACCTTAACATCGATCAAAAACAGGCTGAACAATTCGTGTTTAAATTTGGCTTAGCTAAAGACAAGCTCGAAGGGCAGGTCTACCAGGCTATCCTCGGCACGGTTGATTTACTTGTCACTGATATCGAAAAGTCTATCAAGTTCTTCGCAACACGTTATCCAGGGGTCAAAATGGATCGCATTATCGTGACGGGTGGAGCCTCCACTTTGCCAGAATTCCCACTCTATCTTGCTAACAAGTTTGGTATCAACGTGGAGATTGGGAATGCCTGGCGTAACGTAACGTTTCCAGCTGACCGTCAAAACGAACTGTTGGCCGTATCTAACTATTTTGCAGTGGCCGCCGGCCTCGCGGAGCGTGACGGATGATTCAATTTAACCTTCTACCAGATGTAAAACAAGAGTACGTAAAAGCCCGTCGTACTAAACGACAAGTCGTGACACTGGCTGTCGTTTCGGCCGGTGCCGCCCTCGGCTTGTTCGTGATCATGTTCCTGGGCGTTAACGTCTGGCAGAAACATGTTATCAGTAGTAATCGCAAAGAGATCCAATCTTCTATCGATCAACTTAAACAGACGCCAGATTTGGACAAAATCCTGACAATTCAGAACCAGCTCAATAGCTTGAACAGCTTACATGACCAAAAGCCGGTAACATCGCGCTTGTTTACGTATTTGCCGCAAGTAACACCAAATAATCTGACCATCTCGGACTTCAACGTCGACTTTGAAAAATCTACTATTTCGTTTACGGGTGACGCCGACAATATTGGTACCGTGAACAAATTTGTGGATACTCTCAAGTTTACAAACTACAAGATCGACGATGGTGACTCTAAGCCAGCCTTTAGTCAGGTTGTCTTAGGCTCATTTGGCTTGAGTGCCGGTAACGATAAGGGCAAGCAAACCACCTATCAAATCACCGTCAAATTTGACCCGGTCATTTTTGATAGCACCAAGAATGTATCTCTGGTTGTTCCAAAGCAAATTACCACCCGTTCCGAAACCGAGAAGCCGAACAACCTGTTTGACACCTTGCAACAAAATAAGAAGGCACAGTAGCGGATATGGCAGACTTAAAACTTTCCAGTAAACGACTCCAAATCGATAAGGCTAATGCTTCGATTGTAGTTATTGTGGCGGTCTCGTCATTCATCATTGTGAGCTCGCTTATCTTTTGTCGCTCGTTGCTTACCCGACGCTCCTACCAGTCAAAGGTCATCAAAACCCAAAACGTTGCTAAAGACCAGCTAAAAGAGAACTTAGACAGCGTCAACAGCGTCAAGGCTCAATACCAGGCATTTGCCGACCAAACCCAGAACATTATTGGCGGTAACTCTACCGGCAGTGGCGACCACGACGGTGACAATGCGCGCATTGTTCTAGATGCGCTGCCTAGTAAATACGACTTCCCAGCCTTGGCGACTAGCTTGGAGAAAGTCATCAGTAAGAGTGGCGTAAAGATCACCACCATTACTGGTACCGACGATGAGGTCTTGCAAAGCCAGAACAACACCGATCAATCTGTCGAGATTCCTGTCCTGGTGACGGTGTCCGGCTCATACGAAGCTACCAAAAATTTCGTTAACCTCATGGAACGCTCGATTCGCCCCATGAAGATTAAAACCATTGCGTTCTCTGGCAAGGACAGCGACTTAACGACAACTGTGAACCTCATAACCTACTATCGACCAGCCAAGACCCTTAATATCAAGCTGGAGGACGTCAAACCATGAAACAAAAAGACTGGGCCCTCATTTTAGTGATTGTCTTTATTAGCGGTATTTTCTCGTACTTCATTGCTAATATCTTTGTATCGTCACCAACCAAGAAGCCAATCCAGGTTGAAGTCGTCGAAAAAATCAGCAGCGATTTTGTTAAGCCCGACACTAAATACTTCAACTCTCAATCGGTTGACCCAACACAACTCATTCAGATTGGCGATAGTTCCAACCAGAAACCATTCCAGTAGGAGTTAAGCGGTGAGTGTACTTTCCGCCCGCACCCAACGTCAGGTTGAAGAAAGCCTCGTCCAAACTGGCGTTTTAACGCAACCTAAGCTCGATGAGTTAGTTAAAAAGGCGGAGTCGTCTAAAACCCCGATATTTTCGTTATTAGTCAGTGAGGGGCATGTCAGTAACGAAGCCTTGACCAAGGCGATTGCGACTGCCAATAAGGTGCCGTACGTCAATCTGAGCAACGCCAAGGTAGCCGCAGAGGTGTTGGCGTTATTGCCGCGGGATATCGCTGAGCGTTATATGGCCGTGCCGCTAGGAGAGATGCAACACCGGCTGGTAGTGGCTATGCTGGATGCCGACAATGTGCAGGCGGTGGACTTTTTATCCAATAAAATCGGCCGCCCCCTAAAGGTGTATGCCGCGAGCGAAGAGGGAATTAAGAAGGTTTTGGCCGAATATGACCAAAACGTCGACACCAGTAGTTTTGAGGACCTTGATAAATCCACGGGCGGCGGCATTAAGGGGCTCGAAGAAGCCCTAGAAGGCCAAACCGAGGATAATGTTATCGGTGCAGTCGGTCGGGTCGAAAACCTAGAGGCAGCTCAAGATTCGCCCATTAGTAAGATTTTGTCGAGCGTGTTGAGCTACGCTGTTAAGAACCGAGCCAGTGATATCCATATTGAGCCACAAGAGAAGTTTTTAAAGATTCGTTGCCGCATCGACGGTATTTTGCGCGAGATTATGAAACTACCAAAAAGTACCGAGCCACCGCTGATTTCTCGTGTCAAAATTCTATCGAACCTAAAGATCGACGAGCACCGTATCCCGCAAGACGGTCAGTTTAGTATTCACACCGGTAAGAACACCATTGACCTCCGTATCGCGATTTCGCCGGTGGTATGGGGTGAGCAGGTGGTTATTCGTTTGCTCGATAAGTCAGGTACCAGTTTGAAACTGGAGGACATGGGTTACCGTGGACGTGCCTTAAGAACCATACAGTCTGGGTTGAAAC
>CAZBRC010000066.1:0-3420 GCA_964494415.1 uncultured Candidatus Saccharibacteria bacterium | reverse complement strand
GGTTGAAACGCCCCAACGGAATGATTTTGACCTCTGGTCCAACTGGTTCTGGTAAATCAACCTCACTGTACGCCCTGATTCAAGAAATCATGAGCGACGACATTAACATCGTCACCCTGGAAGACCCAGTCGAGTATAAGATGCAGGGCATTAACCAGATTCAGGTGAACCCTGATATTGGTTTGACGTTTGCGACCGGCTTGCGCTCGGTCTTGCGTCAAGACCCCGACGTGGTGATGGTTGGTGAGATCCGTGATAAAGAGACTGCCACCCTGGCGGTGCAGGCGGCTTTAACCGGCCACCTTGTGTTCTCGACACTGCACACCAACTCAGCCGCTGGCATCTTGCCGCGTCTGTTAGACATGGAAATCGAGCCTTTTTTGATTGCCTCAACCGTACATACCGTAATTGGTCAGCGGCTGGTGCGGCGGATCGGCGAGGACAAAGAAAGTTACGAATCCGACGCCGCCGAAACCGCCGCCATCAAAACTGCTTTGGGTAAATATTTACCAGCTGCCGACAAAGACATGGCGGCCGCCGCCAAAGATTTGGGCTACGAAAGCTTGCCTCTTAAAGACCAAAAAGCTTATACTTTGTTTAAGGGCAAAGATAGCGCCGATAGCCCCGGCGGGTACAAAGGCAGAATGGGACTCTATGAGGTCTTTGAGGTTACCGATAAAATCCAAGATCTCATCATTAAACGAGCCACCAGTGCAGAAATTCAAAAAGCTGCTCAAGAGGAGCAGGGCATGCTCATCATGCGTGAGGATGGTTATTTGAAAGCACTGGCTGGCGAGACGACCATAGCAGAGGTAAATCGCGTAGCGGCCGCGGATGCGGCCTAAGGTACGCACAAGGGGCAGATAAGGACAGGGGTGGAAATGCAGGCACAACCAAGAATAGAAATCTTACTCGAAGAAGTTATCAAAAAGAAAGCGTCAGACCTTCACATACAGGTAGGACTGCCGCCGATGTTGCGTGTGGACGGGTCACTTATACCAGTCTCCGGAGCCGATGTGCTCACCGAAGAAGCTGTTGAGCTGCTGGTATTCGCCATCTTGGACGAAGACCAAAAGCAGATTTTGCTAAAAGATAAAGAGTTCGACTTTAGTTTTGCCTTTGGTGACCTCGGTCGTTTTCGTGTGAACGCCTTCCACGAAAGAGGCAACTTAGCCGCCGCCTTGCGTTTAATCCCCAACGAGATTCTGACAATCGAACAACTTGGTTTGCCACCTATTGCCAACAAATTTGCCGACTACCCCCGTGGTTTGGTGCTGGTGACGGGGCCAACCGGTTCGGGTAAATCTACCACCTTAGCCGCCTTGGTACACAAGATCAACATGGAGCGATCATCGCACATTATTACCATTGAGGATCCGATTGAGTTTACACACAAGTCTAAGAAGTCAGTCATTGTTCAAAGAGAGGTTCACTACGACACCTATTCGTTTAGCGCGGCGTTACGTTCTAGCTTGCGTGAAGACCCAGACGTGGTGCTGATTGGTGAGATGCGAGACCTCGAAACCATCGCGGCGGCTATTACCATCGCCGAAACTGGACACCTGGTGTTCGCTACCCTACACACCAACTCGGCTGCCCAGAGTATCGACCGTATGATTGACGTCTTTCCACCGCACCAACAGCCACAGATTCGGGCTCAACTATCGAACATCCTGATGGCGATTTGCTCACAGCGACTGATTCCATCTATCGGTGGAGGCCGTGTGGCCGCTGCCGAAGTACTGATTGCCACTCCGGCGGTAAGGAATATTATCCGAGAAGGCAAGAGCCACCAGCTAGAAGCCGTCATTCAAACCGGTGCCGAATTTGGGATGCAGTCTATGGATAAGACCCTCACCACCCTGATTCACAACGGTACCATTACCTACGATGAAGCCCGTAACTATGCTGTCGACCTCGACGAGCTCGACCGTTTAATGAGAAGCTAACCACTAACGTTAAGATATGCCTTTAACCTTCAAATACACCGCAAAAAACCCCAAAACCGGCGAAACGGTTAAGTCGACGGTAGAGGCTGACAATGAGCAGGCTGCCGCCAAGTTAATCAAGGCGCGGGGTTTGGCGCCAACTGACATCATGCTGCTGAGCAACAACACCAGTAGCTTTGGTAAGTTCTTTAAGAAGGTTAAGGCCAAAGATAAAATTCTGTTCTCGCGTCAGCTATCCACCCTGATTAACGCTGGTCTGCCGCTGGTGCAGAGTTTGCGTAGCGTGGCCAACCAGACCACCAATAAAGAGATGAAACTGGTGATAACCCAAGTTATTTCCGATGTAGAGGCTGGGGCTTCGTTCTCTAACTCGTTATCAAAACACCCAGACGTATTTAACGAGATCTTCATAAGTTTAGTAGCAGCTGGTGAAGCCTCTGGTACGTTGGATGCCGCCCTAGAGCGCATTGCTAACCAGCAAGAAAAAGACGCCGAAATCCTCAGCAAAGTCCGTGGCGCCATGGTGTATCCAGCGGTCGTTATCTTTGTGATGGTGGCGGTGGTTGGCTTTATGGTAGTGAAGGTTTTGCCGCAGGTCGAAGGCTTGTATAAGGGTATTCAAGGAGCGCAGCTACCCCTAATAACACGGATTATGCTGGGTGTTTCGCACCTGGTAACTCGTTTTTGGTGGGTAATTTTGATTTTGATTATTGCCGGAGGTTTCTTTACCAGTCGCTGGGCTCGAACGCTTGGCGGCAAGCAGGTGATAGACCGCATCAAGATGCGGGCCTGGCCGTTTGGCGACCTTTTTATGAAGGTGTACATGGCACGCTTTGCCCGGACCGCTCAGACCCTGGTAGCGAGTGGTGTGCCGTTACTGCAGGTACTCGATATTACCGCTCGCTCCATTAATAACGTTCATGTGGCTGACGCCTTGCACAAGGCATCAGAGAAGGTAAAAGGCGGTAAGGCATTGTCAGACGCAATCACCAATGATCCGAACTTCTTGGAGCTGGTACCCAACATGTTACGTATCGGTGAGCAATCTGGTTCGCTCGAGAACATGCTATCTAAAGTTGCCGACTACTACGAGAAAGAAGTCGACACCCAAATTAAGACCATTTCAACGATTATCGAGCCGGTGCTGATGATTCTACTGGGTGTGGTAGCCTTTGCGGTAGTAGCAGCTGTATTGCTGCCAATCTACGGTCTGGCTGGCCGAAGTTTAGTATAGAGAACTAATCTGTGGAAAACGCTTGCTTTTTCCGAGCAGTAGCGTATGATTCTAACCATAAGTGTAATAACCAAAAATGCAAAGGGGGCATTTGCACTATGCTAAACAAAG
The DNA here is from genome assembly GCA_964494415.1 of uncultured Candidatus Saccharibacteria bacterium. Lineage (GTDB taxonomy): Bacteria > Patescibacteriota > Saccharimonadia > Saccharimonadales > OMJO01 > CAZBRC01. The sequence goes on along the minus strand of CAZBRC010000066.1, from coordinate 126 downwards.
CACGTAAACAAACCGAAGGCTTCACCATTATCGAAGTCTTGATTGTGTTGGCTATCGCCGGATTGATCATGTTGATCGTCTTCTTGGCAGTACCTGCACTACAACGAAACAGTCGTAACACTTCAC
>CAZBRC010000065.1:0-3465 GCA_964494415.1 uncultured Candidatus Saccharibacteria bacterium | reverse complement strand
TTGGGGTCATGGTAAATTGGCTTATCTGTCTTTGGCATAGTCAGATCGCGGACGACCCTGGGCGTAAATGCACCGACTCTGTCCAGGTCACTTATAAAGCCCTCTTCGTCTCTTTCATCCGGAACCATACCATATGCAAATCTGCCATCGTCGTATGATTCATGGGTTTGTGCCATAACAGCTTCTACCCCAAGTTGTTCGAGCTCGTCAAACAAACCAGAATACCGTCGCATGGTGCGTTCGATATTGGTGCTCTTTGGCATCAAAATAGTTACATCCGGTGAAAGTTCAGGAGTACTCATCAGTGGTTATTATACCACTTTTGCTTATTTTTATCAATATTTAGCGGTATTTTTGTACCCTGTTATTGACGTATGGTAAAATTAGTGTAAGTATAATAGCAACTAAACAGAGGCACCTGATGACAGACTTAAGAGAACTCGACAAACTGGCAGAGTTAAAGACCCGTGAGGCAGAAGAGGTCGAAGCAAAAGCGGCTAAGTTAAGGCGTGCTGCCAAAGCCCATTCTCACATCATAGACACCATCCACTCAATTATTGAAGGAACCGGTGCCCTTTTTGACGAAGAAGGTAACCCTACCAACACAGAGGAAACTTTGGAAGGACCATTGATTCCTCAAGGTAGGATTGCGGGTCAACGTAGTGATAGCTCACGATATTTCTTTGCACGAGCATTTGCAACCCGAGAACATTGGCGTGCCGTTCCTGAAACAGAAGCGTATATTTTGGGTAAACTAAAGGAAGACCCAGATATGAGAAATGAATTTTTTCGCACCAACGGCAAGAATTTTGGTGTCCGTTACTATTTTGGCGACGAATCCGGGCAAAATCTACGCTTCTTAAAAGAAGAAAGTGTTCCTAGGGCTCCGCACGTAGGTGGCGTGGGTGGCGGCTACTACTTAACGGCAGTCGACACATATACCCCAGCCGAAATGGCTGATTTTTACGATAAGGATGCCAACGGCTCTAGAGTGTTAGATCAGATTCTGGATTTAGATAGAACGTTGACAGCATTAGCAGCAACAGAGGCTACTGACGGGCTTTAAGCACACGCAGGTAGACAAAAATAATCACAAAAAATACCAGTGCTAGCAGGGCTAACATCATCGGAATAAAGCCACTCTCATTTGTGTCTAGTACATTTGACGGTGAGTTTTTATCGGCTTGAATAGGGGTTTCTTCGATCATTAACTCTATTGTAACTGGTTATGGCTATTTCTTCCAAAAACCCTTGTGGCCTTGGGTGTTTTGAAACTCTTGCAGTATTGTTTGCTGTTCTTTACTTAGTTTTGTGGGGGTGTCGACTAAGATAGTGACGATGTGCGCACCCCTGTTGCTGCCTCGCAAATGGGGTACGCCATGGTTAGACAGTTTAAAGTCGCTGCCACTTTGTGTACCAGCCGGAACCTTCATGCGAACTGGTCCATCAACGGTTTCTACCTCTATCTCGGTTCCTAAGGCAGCTTCCGGCATACCGACATGCTCTTCACTTAAGATTAAATCCCCTTCGCGCGTGAACTTCTTGTGCGGTTTGACCCGTACGTTAACGTATAAATCTCCTTTTGGAGCGTTGGCGATGGCCTCACCGCGTTCGCGTAAACGAATCGTAGCGCCGTCATCTATGCCGGCTGGAACTTTGAGCGTGATGTCTTGAGCCTTTTTTTGCGTGCCTTTGCCGTGACAGACGGTACAAACTTTTTCTGGTACTTTTCCACTCCCTTTACAGGTGGGGCACATGCTTGCCTGCTGAATGTTACCAAATATCGTTTGCGTACTGTGTACTACCTGCCCAGAGCCCTTACAAGTGGGGCAGGTTTTGAGCTCGTGGCCAGGTTCGACAGTGCTACCTTTGCAATGCTCACAAGTGTCATCCAGATTGAGTTTAAGCTCGACAGTTGCTCCAAAGATCGCTTCTTCAAAGGTAATGTCGATGGCGGTTTCGACGTCACGGCCTTTGGCGCGGCGCTGCTGGCGACCTTGGCCGCCACCAAAAAAGCTACCAAAGATATCGCCCAGGCCAAGGTCGCCAAAGTCGAAGTTAATGTTTTGGCCCTGGCCGCCAAAACCACCATAGCCGCCGCCAAAGGGGTTGCCGTCGCTGGCAGCGCTACTCCCCACGCCAGCATGACCAAACTGGTCGTAGCGCTGCCGCTTTTTGTCATCTTTTAAGACCTCGTAGGCCTCATTTACCTCTTTGAACTTGGCTTCGTCGCCACCTTCTTTATCGGGGTGATACTGCACCGCTAAACGACGAAATGCTTTTTTGATTTCGTCGGCACTGGCGCTTTTACCGACACCTAAAACTTCGTAATAGTCACGTTTAGCCATTATCTGGTTGCTCTTTTACTTGCTTGTGGAATGGAACAGTCTCAATTGTATCAGCCGGCCGACGTGTCGGCAGCTCGCCGGCTAAATCCAACACTTCTTGTAAGCGATCGGCATTTACCACCGGATCGGGTGAGCGATTAGCGCCAGTACTTACATCAGCCTCTAATGGGTCTGTTGAAGGCTCTGGTGCATCATTCGCTTCCCCGCCGAACGACATTATTTGTCTTTCTTGTCTTCTTTGTCGTCGACAACTTCACCTTCGACGGTGTCATCGGCCTTCTTGGCATCCTTGTCGTCGTCAGAACCACCGTCTTCGGCTGGTTTTTCTTCGGCTTTGGCTTGTTCGTACAGCTTGGCGCCAATAGGCATGATTTTGTCGTTTAACTCTTTGGCAGCGGCTTCGAGAGCGTCTTTGTCGGCTGCTTCATCGGCTACCACTTTCTTGGCGGCCTCTACAGCCTCATCCAGAGCCTTCTTGTCCTCGTCGCTCAACTTGTCGCCATTGTCGCTCTTCAGCTTTTCTGCCTGGTACACAGAGGAGTCCAAAGTGTTGCGAGCGTCAATTGCCTCGCGCTTTTTCTTGTCTTCCTCGGCATGCGCCTCGGCATCTTTGGCCATCTTTTCGACATCGTCTTTGCTTAAGTTACCACTGTTCTGAATAGTAATACTCTGTTCTTTGCCAGAGCCCTTGTCCTTGGCGGTGACATTCAGAATACCGTTGGCATCGAGGTTAAAGGTCACTTCGATCTGCGGCACTCCGCGCGGTGCGGGTGGAATACCATCGAGCACAAAACGCCCCAGTGATTTGTTGTCTGCCACCATTTCACGCTCACCTTGAACGACGTGGATTTCTACCTGCGGCTGGTTGTCGGCAGCGGTTGAGAATGTCTCACTCTTGCTGGTAGGTATGGTCGTGTTGCGTTCAATCAGTTTGGTAGCAACGCCACCGAGTGTTTCAATGCCCAGGCTCAAAGGCGTTACGTCTAGCAACAACACATCTTTGACATCACCACCCAAAACACCCGCCTGAACCGCAGCACCAATGGCCACAACTTCATCCGGATTCACAGAGCGGTTTGGCTCTTTTTTAAAGAACGCCTTTACCTTTTCGTTCACA
>CAZBRC010000064.1:1564-3812 GCA_964494415.1 uncultured Candidatus Saccharibacteria bacterium | reverse complement strand
CCAGTGCTATCGAAGCGGTTGACGGCAACTTACTTCAGCTCGTTCAGCGCACCAGCCCCAACCTGCTAAAAACTATTATTCGTGAGCCGTTTCCTAAACTGGTCTTAATGATCGAGTTTGATGACTTTAACGAACGGCAACAGAAACGCAATGCTAAAAAGGTAAGCAAATTACTGAGTAAGTACCAGGTGCAGCACCAACTGGAGAGCGATCCAGAGAAGCAAGAGCAGCTGTGGAAGATTCGGCGCAGCGCTGCCATTGTAACCGGAAACGCCGACAGCGCTGCCCGCGCCGTGCCACTAATAGAAGATGGCGTAGTGCCAATTGAGCGGCTCAAAGACTACATTGAAGGCATTCAAGCTATCTTTGCTCGTAGTAGTCTGAATGTCGCGATTTGGGGTCACGCTGGCGACGGTAACCTGCACGCACAGCCATTCTTGGACTTAAGCCAGGTTGGTGATCGTCAAAAAGCCTTCCGTATACTCGAAGAATACAACCGGTTGGTGATTGAACTGGGCGGCAGCACGACCGGTGAACATGGCGATGGCCGGATTCGCGCACCATATTTAGAGCGGCTATATGGGCCTGACGCCTACACGCTCTTTACCAAGGTCAAACAAATCTTTGACCCATATGGCACCCTGAACCCGGGTGTAAAAACAGGTGTTACACTAGACGACATCAAGCCATTATTACGACAGAGTTATTCACTCGGCCACTTATCGCAACACCTACCATATAGCTAAAACGCTGGAGTGCGCCAGCCCCTGTTAATCAAGGCAAAAATAGGTTATAATCGACGGGTTCAACGCCTGGTATACGCGCGAGTGGCGGAATTGGTAGACGCGCAGCCTTGAGGTGGCTGTGCCCGTAGGGCGTGGAGGTTCAAGTCCTCTCTCGCGCACCAAGGGGTTTTACGGTATACTGGTGTGCCAGATACCACTGTATCGTGGGTGATTAGCTCAGTTGGCTAGAGCATCTCGTTTACACCGAGAGGGTCGGGGGTTCGAGTCCCTCATCACCCACCAAATCTGCTAAATATTTAACAGTCCGTTCGCGGGCTGTTTTTTATACAATTGGCCTTTAATGCAAATTTGTTATACTGGATAAAAAAGGACAAGCACTATGGCAGAAACTCAAGCTCCAATCGACCCAAGTATTCCGCAAGATCCATTTATAGACGAAGAAAATCAAGCTACAGCTGTAGAAGAAGACACGCTTCCGGTTGAAAACGCGGTTTTTGACGTCCATATCAACAAAGCCATGTTGGACGGAATTGTAATCAAGATGCCCGCCCCCGAAGAGCGGCAGGGTTGGGGTTCCCTCGGGGATGCGGAGGCAGAAATTGCCGCCAAACAAGCCGAACTGCAAGGAGTTATCGAAAAAGTTAAGGCTTTTCCCGAAACCCTCCAGTTTGAACCAGGCATTACCTTAATTGTTGGCGAAAATGGTGGGGGTAAAAGTACCATTGGCCGGGCCTTAAAATTAGCCGCTGACTATCATAGCAAACTGGCATTTAGACGGGAAAACCCCCGACCAAAAAGAGGTGCTGATGATGAACAAGAAGAAGATCTTGAAGAATCCACTTTTAATTGGGTGTTCAGGCCAAACGGTGGAACTGACGCCGAGAATCTGGGAATGGCAGGTGTGGGCGCCTACATTGCGCCAGCCTTACTAGAAGGCACACAATTTAAGAGTAAAAGCGGCTTCCACTATGTCGATGTTGGCGAGATCTATGGTCGCTCGCAATCGAATGCCCGGAGTACACTGTTGGATTCTACAAGGGTTGCCCAGAAATTAAACCAAAAAACCGGTCAAATGGAGGAGACCATTGTAGAAGTAAAAGGCAATGGTTCATTTGACGTTAAGTCGACGCGACAAACCGTGGATGCACAGCTCGCTCAGTATAAAGAAGTACGGTCAGGTAATTCACGCTGGGGAGATGAACAGCCAACATCTGAGTTGGGATCGGTGGAATTCGTTGACGAGCCAGAAAGCGGTTTAAGTCCACGTCGGCATCAAAACATTGAGGGTGAGATATACGAAGTTTTTGGCGCGCCAGATAAGGGCAATATTGTCATAGTTCCGACAAACTCCGTTATTTTATTCCAGTCTGACTTGCCGCGCATCGATCTAGACTATCCCGAGCGGGGTATACATAGGCCAAGTGATTATCCAGACGGGGATGGGATTCAATAGAAGCCGTGACAGAAGTACCCGAAGTTAGCCATGAAGGTAATGTCGAAAA
>CAZBRC010000064.1:0-1554 GCA_964494415.1 uncultured Candidatus Saccharibacteria bacterium | reverse complement strand
CCACCGTTTATGGTCGCCTTGCTCCGCTATGAAAAGTTTATGCAAACAAAAGCTGATGAAATGGCTGGTATCGAAAGTGATGATGACAAGCTTCAATACTTCAACGATGTATCGGCAGCCTGTGGCCCTTTAGTGACTGCGGCTCAGCGGTTAGATTTCGCGCGCAATACAGAAAGTTTGGCAGGCACCGAAGCCGAAACCGCTGCGGCTGTCGCCCTTCAAGAAGCTTTTCAGAATCCAGTCGTCCCCGATGAAGTGAAGGGGATATATTCCGAGCTCTACGGAGCGGACCTGGTCGAGCTATAACAGATAGCTAGCACACTGGAGCGTAAGCAATAGGTAAAACCGCCAAGCTGGCGTATTGCCATTTGACCCCTGATACGCTATGCTAGAGCGGTCTATATCGGGACGACCGATCAGGACAGACGGGGCGCTATAGCTCAGTTGGTAGAGCAGAGGCCTGAAGAGCCTTGTGTCCCTGGTTCGAGTCCAGGTGGCGCCACCAGATATAATCGCTGCTGTAGGCAGCAGACACCACATGCGGGTGTAGCTCAGTTGTTTAGAGCGCTTCCTTGCCAAGGAAGAGGCCTCGGGTTAGAGTCCCGATACCCGCACCAAATATTTGAATTATGAGCCGAAAGGCTCTTTTTCTTTGTCTCAACAATGGTTTTAAAGGGGTCGTTTAGTATATAGGACAGCTTTTTGTCCTTTAATTCAATGTTTGAAAGTACGTATTCTAGCAACTTCTGTCTCAGCCCCTCGTCGCTCTCTTTAAACAACTGTTCAGCCCGTTGAGCCAGGTCTAACAGGTAAGAGGCGGTTACTTGGAACTGTTTGTTGTCACTTGTTAGCAACTTTAGGCGGTCATTCAGTTCTTGCTGTTTCTTTTCTAACTCAGTTGCAATTTCATCGTGGAATGTCTGTGTAATACGACCCTCAAGCAAATCATAGTAAACCTTACGCATTTTGTCTTTGAGCTTATCGTACTCAGCACGGGTCTGCTCAATGGTCTGGGTAAAGTATGTTTGCTGGTCATCGTGCCGATTACGCAGCTCGGCGATGATTTTATCTAGCCATTGCTCTGGTACGTCTATAAACCCTATATCCGATGTTACTTCATCAATAACGAGGCTTACAGCTGTATTCGGGTTATCGCATTTGGAGTTAGCACATCGCAAATACACAGTGTTGCGAGCCTTGAATGGCGATACTGCACGTCCGCACTTGCCACACTTCACTATCTTTTTGAGCGTAAAGTCTTTGCTGTCGTACTTGGTCTTTTCGTGTTTTCGCTCATCACGGACACGCTGCACTTGGTTGTACAAGCCACGACTGATAAGCGGCGGATACTTGTGCGGATAGCGTCTGCCAGCGTGAACCATAAAGCCGCAATAAAACTCGTTGCTCAAAATCCGTTCAAGAAATGCCTTATTCGGTGCTTTACTACCAGCAATGTTGCTACGAAAGCCCATTGAACCAAGTTCTTTAGCAATAACAGCGTAGGATACGCCTCTTGCTCGCATCTCAAATGCTTTTACTATGTAGTGAGCTTTT
>CAZBRC010000063.1:0-4055 GCA_964494415.1 uncultured Candidatus Saccharibacteria bacterium | reverse complement strand
AAAAACTTTGAACTGCTTGGTATCAATAACTTTTTCAAAGGCATCTTCTCGTAGACAGATCATCTCTGTACTGCGGGCGACTAACTCAATCCGTGTCTGATCATCAGTTTGTCGCTTGCTAACCAAACTAGTTTTGAAATAACGAACGTTAGCAGGTATACCGGCAGTTCCAGCATATCCGTCGATTACGTTTTTAATACGTTGGTAAGTAATTTCTTCGGCAATGCCGTTTTCATTGTTTGTGCAAAGTATAAAGCTACGATTGCCGCCATCTGCCTTGTTCATCTCAATAACAGCATGACCAGTTGTGCCAGAGCCGGCAAAAAAGTCCAGTATGACGGCATTTTCATTTGCGGTAGCTATCTGCACGCAACGACGTATAAGTTGAGTGGGCTTAGGATTGTCAAATTTCCCGCCCCCAATGATGTTCCTCAGCTCGATGGTAGCTTTTTTGTTGCCTTCTAGATCATTCCAGAGCGTAGAGGGAGATTTGCCCCTACCTTCCAGGTAATACTTCACATATGGCTTCTGGCTGCCCCCAACATTTTTCCAAACAACCATATCTTCACCAATCAGCTTGTCAAAGAGCTTCATGTTACCTCGCCAACAACTTTCATAACCCGTCGGGCCGATAGGTAAGACTTTCGTTCCGTCAGGAGCAGTAATTTCATAAAATAGATTTGGCCGGTTTTCTCTACGGTCATTTTTGCCAGTTTTCCGCCACTGTAAAATTGAGTATTTTCCTCGCTTGTCTTCAAGCGAAAATCTTTTTTTATCATCTTCACTCAAATCAATACTCTGTAATTCGAAGGTTGGTCCGACATACACGAGGAGATAATCGGTACTGCTGCCAAACTTTTTCGCATCCTGTCCTGTGGTTGTGCCTTTTGCCACTGTTACCAAACCGGACATGGTCATTCCTGATAACAGCTCATCACAGAGCAATTTCAAGTTGGCTACTTCATTTTGATCAATGCTGATAAAAATAGCACCACTTGGCTTTAACAAGGAACGAGCCAAAAGCAGTCTTTTTGCCATAAAACTAAGCCATTTACTGTGTCGAAAGGTATCATCTCTATCGACGTAGTTGTCTTCGTAAATAAAATCTCTATTGCCCGTGTTGTACGGTGGATCTATGTAAATAACGTCCACTTTCCCAGTGTGCGTATAGTTCAAAACAGATAGGGAGTGGTAATTGTCGCCCTCGATGATAAAGTTTGTCGACACATCTTTGGCTTTTGTGATTGATCGTTCAGTAACTTCTTCAAGTACGGGTAACTCGGTTTCACATAGCTTGACTACTTCTTCGGGTTTATCTTCCCAAACTAAGCCGAACTTTTTGCGACGTTTCAGCCCTTTTACGAGTTCTATCAGCTCATCTTTTGTGTAGTCTTCTAATGTTTTGGTCATTACATCTTTTCATGAGCGTGTTTTGGCAGGCAAAACAGACATTTATAAATTGCTATTTATAAACATCATTGTATCAGTTATCTCTCGTAAATTGCTAGTTATTAACTGTAGAGCTATCGTCATCTTTTACCTAACCTCAATTGAGGATGACAACTACACGAATACGAAAGGCATTTGGCAAGAAAGTACGCGACCTACGCAAGGCTAGAGGTTTTTCCCAAGAATCTTTTGCAGATGCCGTTGGCCTACACAGAACCTATATCGGTTCCATTGAGCGAGGCGAGCAGAATGTTTCGATTGATAACATCGCTAAAATTGCTAAGACGCTTAAGGTAAAGCTGACTGTACTGTTTGAGTAAGCTCAGGCTTAATTAGCATCTGGCACGGTTAGTACCTCTTGAGTTACTGGTAAAACCCAGGCTATTCCACCCATTATGACTAGACAAACATAATGGGAGGAGTTAGCTATGAAAGTAGCCATATATTTACGAGTGTCAACACTCGATCAAGCAACAAAAGGTAATACCAATCGGGATGGATTCTCCATCCCAGCGCAACGAGAAGCCTGTCGGCGCAAAGCCAAAGACCTCGGAGCGACCGTGATTAAGGAGTACACCGACCGCGGTGAGTCAGCCCGTTCAGCTGCTCGACCAGAACTACAGCGATTGCTGGGTGATCTATGCGACAAAAAAGGTATCAAATATGTCATAGTCCACAAGGTTGATCGCCTAGCTCGTAATCTACACGATGATGTGACCATCGGCCTAGCTATCCAGAAAGGCGGAGCACAGTTAGTCTCTGTCACCGAGAACATAGACGAAACACCGTCAGGCAGACTACTGCATGGCATCATGGCCACGATTGCCGAATTCTACAGCCGTAATCTGGCGGCCGAAGCTCTAAAGGGAGCTACTGAAAAAGCCAAGCAAGGTGGTACACCCTTTCAAGCACCAATCGGTTACGCTAATGTGACTGAACGGATTAATCGCCGTGAGGTGCATACAGTTGACCTCGACCAAACTAGAGCACCGCTGGTTCGCTGGGCATTTGAGCGTTATGCCACCGGAGATTATGGCCAACGGCGGCTGTGCCGAGAGCTGGCTCAGCGAGGATTGCGAAGTCGAATCCGAGTTCGCTCGACTGTTGCACCGTTAAGCCTTGGTGGACTCAATAAAATGCTAACCAATCGGTATTATCTGGGCTACGTTAAGTATTGTGGAGTGGAGTACAAAGGCACTCATCAACCATTGGTTACGCCAGCCGTGTTTGCGGCAGTGCAAGCTGTACGGGCTGACCATTCTATCCGTGAAGATAAGCATCGCCACCACTTTCACTACCTGTCACGGTCGCTACTGTGCGGACGTTGCCAGCGACATCTCTGCTACTCAGTATCCAAACATAAATATGGCTACTACTTTTGTATGAACCGAAAAGACGGTAAGTGCGACCAAGCCTACATACTAGTTGGTGATATCGAGCAAGCCATTATTAATCTGCTGAAGAACTTGAAGTTTTCTGACCAAGACCGACAAGAATTGGCTTCGGAGATTAGCAAGGAGCTTGCCAGTGAACAACACTATGCCGAGATCGACGTCAAACAGCAGACGCAACGGCTGAACCGCTTGCTGGCAGAACAGGAAAACTTACTACAAGCCTATTACGAGAAAGTTATCGAGTCGGGTCTACTCAAAAGCGAACAGAAACGGATCACCAAGGACATTAAGCAGGCTGAAACCGTTATACGTGAGGCTGAACTGCGTTTGACGACACTCAATAATCGCAAGGAACGAGCACTAACCCTCGCTAGGAGCTTAGACATCAGCAAAGCCTATATAAAAGCTAGGCCTGCTATAAAGCGGCACTTTTGCCAAGCACTATTCAGTAAAGCAGCCGTGGATGACCGAGTTACCATGCATATGCAAGTATTTCGTGCACCCCGGGATCACAATGTTAGCGTCACGAGCGTCCGCTGGCATGAACCGATCAACATTAGGCATCTGACAGAGGCGATACTGGCACTATCGCTTGAACGTGGCAAATAGGCATGAAAATAGCCCCTCTCTCGCAAGGATTGCAGGGGCTATTTCACTGACATAATACCATGAGCGGTGAGTGCGGCTTTTGTTCGGTATTACTACCGCTCAGTTCGATTAATGGCGTACGTATGGTATGTAGTTTGATGTATAGCAAGTTTTGGGTACAAAATTGCCACCCCTGTTAGCTCGCAAGAAATGGGACACGGTTGTATATGGCTTGTTGTGTCTCATTTGTCTCACTTTACCCTTAAAACTGCTAAAATGTGAGACACTGGTAGAGTTCCAGACCCGTGTGTTCCGCCAGATTAAAAAACATACTTTATAATCATTCTGCTTATGCATGCAATAGCGGGCAAACCAGTTTATAATTTCGGCTTATGACAGAAGCCAGTTTAAACAGAGCTCTAGAAGTAGCCAAAGAGGCAGCGTTCGAAGCCGGCCAGGAACTTAAAGAACATTTCGGCCAAGCAGAGCCCGAAACCAAGTCTGACACGGGCAGCCACGTGACTGATGTCGTCACACGGCTCGATCGTGAAACGGAAGAATTTTTGGCTCAGCGCCTGGGTGCGTTTAGTGACAGCGTCGGTTTCCAGGGCGAGGAAGGCGGTG
>CAZBRC010000062.1:0-4513 GCA_964494415.1 uncultured Candidatus Saccharibacteria bacterium | reverse complement strand
AGGCTACAGTTATACATAAGCACGTTTAAACCAAAAAACTAAAAATGAAAAAAACACTTCTTTACTTAGCAGCCCTTGTTATCGGTACGTCATCTATTTGGGTGCTGTGGTCGGGGCATGTGGCCGCGGCCACTGCTACATGGGATGGCGGTGGTTCCGATAATAATATGAACACCGCGCAAAACTGGACTGGTGATGTGGCGCCAAGTGCGGGTGACGACCTGGTTTTCCCGGCCGGTACCGCACGCAAAACTATTACCAACAATTATACTGCCGGTACGAGCTTCAATTCGATAACTTTTTCGGGTTCGACTTCATCGGGTGAAACTAACTACACGTTTAGCGGCAACAGCATTGTGCTGGTGGACGGCGTAACGACCGACTTTACCAGTAACGGTGGAAGCCCGACAATCGGCCTGGCCATGCAGCTGGGCGGCCAAGCCTTTATCACATCACAAAATAACAACCTTATCTTGACTGGTGCACTCAATATCGGCAGCAATACAGTTATATTCGATGGCGCCGGCTCAAATACCATAGATGGAGCCATAACAGGATCAGGTACGGTTACCAAGGACGGCAGTGGACTTCTGTCAATCAATGCTGCTAACACCAGCTTTACTGGAAATGTGGTAGTAGGGACAGGCATTGTGTATGTAAAGGATAAGGATGCACTCGGCACAAGTGCAGGCTCAGCCACGGTGCATAATGGTGGTCAACTATCGATAGTCTTGCCGCAAAGTCAACGAACTGCAACTATTTCGAAGCCACTCGTTCTGCAGGCAAGCCAATACGATCCAGGTAGTGGTGACCTGATGGGGATACTGTCGGTTGGCGCTAATTGCGGGTTGAGTTATTGTTCGGATAGCGACATTACACTATCGGGAAACCTTACAATATCGACGGATGTACGAATTGATACTGAGGCTACTGCGCGGCTGACGGGCAACATCAGCGGTAGTCACACAATCAAATTATCGGATGGTGCGTACGGAACACTCGTAATTAACAGTTCTAGCAATGGCTCATCGACGGCGAACGGCAGTTATGAAGCGCCAGTAGCAAGCACGACGTACAGCACTGCAGATCCATCAAAAGTGCTAAATCTTAACAAGAACATGACAGCAATCGTGACCGGTACCGTGGGCACGGTATACCTAAACAAACTAGGTACGCTTAAAGGAACAGGTACAGTCGGACAAGTCTACTTTAGTGATGGCATCCTGGCACCCGGTATGAGTCCCGGAACGTTGAACACCGGCAACCTGAGTTTTACTGGTGGGACTCTGCAAGAAGAGTTGGCCGGTACCGCAGCTGGCCAATTTGATCAAATTAATGTGACTGGAACGGTTGACCTGGGCACCAGTACAACCCTGGCAGTCAGCATGTTCAACGCCTACAAGCCAACGGTTGGTGACAGCTATACCATAATCAACAACGATGGTAGTGACGCTGTGGCCGGACATTTTGTTGGGCTTTCGCAGGGCAGCACTTTTACCGCCGGTGGGTATCTTTTCAAGATTTCGTATACCGGTGGTGATGGCAACGACGTTGTTATTACGGCGCAGGCCAGTCCAGACGCACCGAGTACTGGATTTAAAATGCTTCAGCAATCCAATCCACTCGTATCAGTTATATTGCTCTGTGGTGTGACGCCGCTCTTAGTACTTATGGCTCGACGCACCGCCCGAGTCACTGTAAAGTAGGTAGTAATGCAAGATCCTATGCTTCGCAGCCGGTCACGTCTGCAGACTCAACCGCGTCCCATAGCTTATCAACCACGCGTATCTGCGCCACCGGTTGTATCTAATGATATTGGTGTACTTCCAATCAAGCCCGATCCACAGCCGGAATTTCCAGAACCAACCCATATCAAACAAATTGTGCCCGAAATGCCGGCCCCGAAAGTGATTACACCACCGAGTACTAGTTCGGCAGCAACTGGTGGTCTCGTACAGCTAGCAGGTTCACCAAGTAGTGTTACACCAAGCGCAGCCCCTAATTCGAGCCCGAGCACATCTGGTGGTGGTTCACGAAAATTATCGATCGGGCTGACTGTATTAGCCGTGATTGCCTTTGGTGCGGGTATCTTTTTTGGGCTCAACAGTCTGCGCAATAATCGTTACGTCAGTGCCCAGATAGCTGGTATCCGCAATAACAAAGACCCCGACGCTCCCGCCGAAGACCAGCCAAGTAGTAGCGATCTTTCTAGCTATCAAGTACCGGCTAAAGACCCGCGAGTATTAACAATCGATTCACTCAATGTTAAAGCCCGAGTCCGAAAGCTTGGTGTTAAAGCCAACAATGAGCTCGACGCCCCAAAGAACATTTACGACGCTGGTTGGTACGAGGGTAGCTCGCGCCCCGATGAAGCCGGCGCCATGTTAATTGACGGGCATGTTCAAGGACCGACCAAACCGGGTATCTTTATGAATCTCAACAAACTAAAAGCTGGCGACAAATTGAGCGTAGAGCGCGGCGATGGCAAAACCATTTCCTATCACGTTGTAAAATCCCAGACCTTCGAAGCTACCACGATGGATATGCAGGTAACGCTCAACTCGGTAGACCCGGCTAAGAACGGGCTCAATATTATTAGTTGCTCAGGTCAGTACGACACTAAGTCAAAGAATTACACGCAGCGGCTGGTGGTGTTTGCTGTCCAAGATTAGACTCGTTTTGTAATTGACCATACAGAATAACTGGGCGTATAGTTATATAAGGATTCGTCCGTTTTGGGAATTACTATATTCATCTATTAATTATTGACAACCTCGGTCTGATTGCCGGCTAATGAAGTGATAGTGACGTTGGCGCAGGGCTGTAGAAAGGAAAAACTATGGACCCAATTACCCTACTGTTAGCAGTGGTCGGTGTTGGTGCTGGCTTTGGAGCTAGTACAGCACTCACCCGTAAAAAACTTGGCTCGGTGCAAGACGAAGCCAAGAAGGAGCTGACCAAAGCTAAGAAAGAAGCTACCAAGATAAAAGAAGACGCTCGTGAGCAAGCCGCCGAAATTACTGCCACCGCTCGTAAAGAGGAGCAGTCACGGCGCAAAGAATTTAAGGATATCGAGCAGCGCCTATTGGACCGTGAAGAAACACTAGACAAAAAACTAGACAGTCTAGACAAGCGGACCGAAAACCTGCGCAAGGCTGAGGGCGAAGTTGAACAGTTGAAAGACGAGATTCGCGACATCCGTAAAAAGCAGCAAGAAAAGCTAGAGAAGGTTGCCAAGCTTACCAAGGCTGATGCCGCCGACAAATTAATGAAAATGACCGAGCGGGATATTCGCGGTGATTTACTTGGCTTGGTTGCTAAGATTCAGGACGAAGCCCAAGTTGAAGCCGAAGAAAAAGCAGCTTCTATTTTGGTGGGAGCCATGGAGCGTATGGCGAGTGAAGTTACAGCTGAACGCACCGTTACAGCCGTCAAGCTCGAAGACGAAGAAATGAAAGGCCGGATTATCGGCAAAGAAGGCCGTAACATCCAGGCTTTGCAGCGCGCCACTGGCGTCGACATTATGGTTGATGACACCCCAGGCATGATCATCTTAAGTAGCTTTGATCCGGTGCGTCGCGAAGTCGCTCGGCAGGCACTCGAAATGCTCTTAAAAGACGGGCGGGTCCACCCCGGTCGCATCGAAGAAATTGTCGAAAAGGCCCAAAAGAATGTCCAAAAAGACGTCATGCGCGCCGGTGAGGACGCCGCCCGCGAGGTTGGTATCATCGGCATTCCTAAAGAGATTTTGCAGCTGCTTGGCGAGTTAAAATACCGTACTTCGTATGGCCAAAACGTTCTTAAGCACAGCACCGAAATGGCCCATATTGCCGGCATTATCGCCGAAGAAGTCGGCGCCGATGTAAAAACAGCCAAGTATGCAGCCCTGGTACACGACCTCGGTAAAGCCCTGACTCATAAAGTTGAAGGCAAGCACCACCACATTAGTGGAGAGATGCTCCGTAAGTACGGTGCGCCAGAGGCAGTTGCTCATGCTGCCGAAGCTCACCACGACGACATGGAAGCAACTACCACCGAAGCACTGATTGTTCGTGTGGTTGACGCCATCAGCGCTGCTCGACCAGGCGCTCGTAACATTAGCGCCGAGAACTTTGCCGAGCGTATGAAAGACCTAGAGAACGTAGCAAACAGCTTTGAAGGTATCGAAAAGTCTTACGCTATCAGCGCCGGCCGTGAAGTTCGGGTATTTGTCCGTCCACAAGACATCGACGACCTGACAGCAATTAAGCTGGCCCGTGACATCGCGACAAAAATCGAGTCGACCATGCAGTACCCAGGTACTATCAAGGTCAATGTCATTCGCGAAACCCGCGCCATCGAATTCGCCAAATAGCCAGTAGCAACATGCTACAATTGAGGAAATGCGCGATTTACTGTTGCTCAAAATCCGGCTCAGTTGGTATTTTGTCATCTTTTTTGTCGGCTACCTATCGATTTCTTATCTGGTGCCGCACCAAAAGTTTGATAGTGCTGCCCTCACATTGTTTTCGGT
>CAZBRC010000061.1:0-4670 GCA_964494415.1 uncultured Candidatus Saccharibacteria bacterium | reverse complement strand
ATGACGCCAAATACTAGTGAGAATAGTCCGGTCGCCGAAAGGATTACGCCAAGTATATCCAGCTGGTGTTTTTCTTCTGTGTCCTCAGATTCAGAAATTAGCAGTGATCCGAGGAGTAGTATAGCCGCAATCACTATATTGATGCGAAATGCCCAACGCCAACTATAATTTGTAGTTAGCCAACCACCAAGAATAGGGCCAAGCCCTGCAGCCGCCGCGGCAATACCGCCCCAAATGCCAAAAGCTAATGCCCGATCACGCCCGCGATAATTTGCCACCAGTAGAGATGCCGTAGCCGGCATCATCATAGCCGCGCCTATACCCTCAATGATTGATTCGCCAATCACCATCATTCCAACCGAGTGGCTGATCGAAGTCAGGAAAGAACCAAGTGCAAATATAACCGCACCAACCATGAACATGCGTTTGCGTCCGTATAAATCGCCCAAACGACCACCGGTAATCGTAAGAGCTGCTAAGGTTAATGAATAGGCAGTAATAACCCACTGGATACCTTTTAAGTCTGTCCCGAGGTCTTGTGTAATAGTCTTGAGCGAAACATTAAGGACGGTGGTGTCGAGCACGATTATCATCAATGCCAAGCTCAGTACTACAACTGGCGCCCATTTGCGTAGTCCTTTTTTAAACTCCGCAGCATTTTCTGGTAAATTTGTTTCTGCGGCCACTATTTTGCTCCTATTTCTTCCGTTATTTGTTTTGTAATGCGCTGCAAATCTATTAACAGAGATTGATCGACATTAGCCAGCATCTCTTCAATCCTCTCGATATATTCTTGTTTTATTTTTCTAAAACGAGCTTTTCCGTCACTGCTCAAGCCAACGATAATACTTCTATGATCGGTTGAGTTTGTGGTTCGCTGTAACAGTCCCTGAACAGTAAGGTTACTAACAATCTGAGTAACCGCACTGCTGGTGACGTGCAATTTAGAGGCTAGGACTTTGATGCTCAAAGATTCGTCACTCAGTATTGTCAGCAGCTCCAACTGCGGCTTACTGATGCCGTGTGATGCTAAAAAATGGTCACGACTACTACCCATGAATCGATACATCATTGAAACGTTCTCTATGACTTGTTGCAATAAGTCTTGCCTGACTTTTCGTTCAGCCAATGTAAGTTTTGAAGAGGTAAGATCGTTATTTAATGGGTGCATGCTTTTTGTCTTGGATCTCATAGACTGCTTCATTACCTTCGATTGAAATATTAGGAAGTACCTTAATCAGCCACTTAGGCAACCACCAAGCGGCGTCACCGAGTAGTGCCATAACAGCCGGAACTAGCGTCATCCTGACGATAAATGCGTCTATGAGAATACCGATTGCCAAACCGAAGCCTATCATTTGAATCATTGGCTCCGGGCTAAACATAAAACCGCTAAAGACCGAAATCATGATGAGGGCAGCTGCCGTAACCACTCGCGCGCCATGCGCGAAGCCGTTCACGACCGCTTTTTTGGCGTGATGTTTGTCAACGGTATACGATTCGTGCATGCCAGAGACAAGGAAGAACTCATAGTCCATTGCTAACCCAAACAGAATGCCGACCACAATTATTGGTAGGAAGCTGACGATTGGTGTGGTTTGGAATATTCCCAACCAGCCCCATTGAAAGAGCGCGACTAACGCACCTAGGGTTGCTGCAAGTGACAGCAAGAAACCAAACGTTGCTTTTATTGGCACCAATATAGAACGGAAGACCACCAATAGAACCAATAGCGACAAGCCTACCACTACAAGAACATAAGTTGGGAGTGCGCTAGAAAGCTTATTATCCAGATCAATAGAGACAGCTGTCGCGCCCGTTACGGATAAATTATTGGCGCTAGTATTACTTACCAATGTTTCTCGATCGGCCCGAATTCGCTTTATAAGGTCCTTGGTAGCCTTATCCGATGGCCCAGTTTTAGGTATGACTTGCAGTATGGCGGTGTCGCCAAGTTGATTAACGGCACCTGGTACCGCAAACTGTACGCCATCAACTTTGCTGAGAGCCAAGGCGAGTCCTCTAAGCGATTGTTTTTGCTGTTCTGGTGTTTGCCCATTCGGTAACTCGGCAACAACAATAAGCGGACCATTAAAGCCTGGGCCGAAGCTACTTGCGACTAAGTCGTAGGCAGCCCGTTCGGTTGTACCGGTTGGCGCGTCACCGTCACCTGGAAATGCTAGACGTATTTTTGTCATTGGTAGCGCCATGATTATAAGGAATGCTAGCGCGGCTACTATTGGAAGCAGTGGACGGCCGGTTATTTTTTTTGCCCAGCGAGAGCTAAAGGTATTGAGGCTTTCCTCGGGTGGTTTTATTTCTTTGTGAGTCTGTTTGTATGCTCGTTTGGCGTCCATTAGCGCGGCACGACGCTTTTTGTTAAGAATCTTATAGCCTGCAAATCCTACCAATGCGGGTATGAGCGTAACTGCTACCGTTGCGGCTATTGCTACCGTTCCCGCCGCAGTCAGACCCATAGTTGTCAAAAATGGTATACCTACGACGCTCAGTCCAGACAGAGCGATGATAACTGTAGAGGCTGCGAAGATTACGGCGTTACCAGCTGTTGCCAAAGCTCGTCCGGCAGACTCTGACGGTGATATGCCTTCAAGTAAGTATTTTCTATATTTACTAATAATAAACAGGGCGTAGTCGATGCCAACCGCCAAGCCGAGCATAATGGAAAGTACAGGTGTGGTAGAGCTTATATTCACGACACTACTTAGTGCGAATACTCCCGCCACACCAATTGCTACTGAAATAAGAGAGATAACCAGTGGCATACCTGCGGCTATAAGTGACCCGAGGGTAATGATCAGCACCATTGCGGCTATAGCGAAACCAAGGATTTCACCAGGTCCAACTAGCGCGGGCTCTGGTTGTCCAAGTATGTCTCTACTAGCTTCTGCTTGAAGTCCTGCTCGTTTAGCACCGTCTAGCCTATTAAGGATGGCCGAAGTCATTTCTTCAGTTACGCCACCCCGATCTACCTTAAATTGCACTTGAGCAATCGCAACTCGACTGTCAGGTGATATTGCTTTGGTTGTGAATGGGCTTAGAGCAACTGCAACATTATTCACCTGGTTGATGTCTTGAACCGTTTGGTCAATAACTTGTTGGTAGTCAGCAATTGATTTTCCTGAGGGTGCTACGAAAACAATTCTACCTGAAGCGCCCGATACTGCCGGGAACTTCTCGGTTAATATATCAATAGTAGCCTGAGCTTCAGTACCAGGAATCTTGAACTCAGTAGAAACAGGCTTCTGGAAAGTAACCATCAGGCTTACGGTAGCAATGATGACGAGTAACCATCCTGCTAATACAAATCGACGTCGTTTATATGACCACAGACCTAATTTATATAGTTTATCTGACATTTTCTATCCTCTCAGTTTTGTTGTATATTGATTATTAGTTTAGTCACTAACACAAATGTAGTCAAGTGTTTTTGGGCAGACTGCTATCCATCCGATATATGATTTCTTATCTAGACAATGACTGAATAAGTTCTAAGCACCTTTATCATGTATAGCTTCATACATTTTTCCTAAGATGGTTCGGAGCGATTCTTGTTCTTTTCGTGAAAGGTGATCAAGCATAGGAGCATGGTACTTGGTCACAATAGTGACTGCGTGATCAAGTAGCTTTTCGCCCTTATCTGTCAGGGTAATTATATGTTCTCGACGGTTCTCTTTACGAACCACATTTTTAATAAACCCTTGATTCTCTAAAACATGTATTTGTCTGCTTATGCTAGCTTCCGTTTGTCCTAGATATTGTGCGATTTGTTTTTGTTGTACACCATTCTGTTGTTGCAACGATCTTAAGATCTTATATTGCGAAAAGCCAACACCAATTTGTTCCAACAAAATTATGTCAGTTTGTTTCATGAGTGTAAAAGCAAGGTGCTGCAATAAATACCCAAGATTATATTCTGTTGGAGTCTTTGCAGTATGTCTCATGTCTCTCTTATTCTACACTTTTTGGTATACCCATGTTCATCAGGTCCATTGCTGAACATCTTTATCATCTTCTACTAGACTTCTACCACCGCCGGCGGTACCTTGTCCTTGATGGAATTAACACTACCCCAACAGATACCACAAGCAGCCAAAACAGCGCCAATTCGCTGGTGTCTGTACGCTCGTAAATCGAGCGAACAAGACGAACGCCAAGCCCTCTCTATTGAGCAACAAATCAAGGAAATGCGACTACTAGCCGATCACTGGAACATTGAAATCAGTGAGATCCGCCAAGAAAGCCATTCCTCCAAAGTTGCAGGAACCCGACCAATCTTCAACAGGCTCATTAAGGACATTCAACTCGGTTATTTTGGTGGAATAATTTCTTGGGCACCCGATAGATTGTCAAGATCAGCAGGAGATTTGGGAGTCCTTGTTGACTTAATGGATGAGGGCAAGTTAGTAGAGATTAGGACTCATAGTCAGACGTTTACCAACAACCCTAACGAGAAGTTCCTTCTCATGATCCTTGGTTCCCAGGCCAAACTGGAAAACGACAACAGAGGTGTTAACGTCATCAGAGGGTTACATAACAAAGCCGCCAATGGCTGGCGACCTGGAGTTGCACCAGTAGGTTATCTGAATAATGGGATGGGTGAAGAAAAGATAATTGTCGACCCAGACAGGTCTCCAACCATTATTGAAATG
>CAZBRC010000060.1:0-4721 GCA_964494415.1 uncultured Candidatus Saccharibacteria bacterium | reverse complement strand
CTTGATATCCGTGCCTATGCATATTAGAGCTCCAGTTCGGCCAGCTTTTCCTTTACTTCGTCGAGGGCCTTGCTACCAAAACCCTTTAGCTCACGCAATTCAGCATCGCTCAGGCTAAACAAGTCCTTTAGTGTGTGGATCTCGTTGTTAACAAGGGCGTTGGTAGTACGGGCTGACAGGTTCAGATCTTCGATTGGCGTCATTAATTCGGTTGATTCGTCACCATCGCTGCCGGCGACGTCCTCTACTGCACCAACTGGTGCGCCAGCGTCAACACGAGTTTGACCAGCTAAAGCAGTATACTGGTTTACCAAGATAGCTGCGGCTTCTTCAAACGCTTCACGGGGTGTCAAGCTACCATCACTGTCGATAGTAATGAGTAATTTGTCGAGGTCGGTCATTTGGCCCACACGGGTGTTCTCAACTTTGTAACGTACCCGTAAGACTGGTGAAAAGACTGCGTCGAGCGCAATCATGTCGCTTTGCTTCTTAGCAGCGCCTTCTTCTATGGTGCGGTAACCGCGGCCGGTTTCGACTACCAGGTCGATAATGAGACTGGCTTTAGGGTCGTCAATAGTCGCAATGACTTGTTCTGGGTTAACTACCTCAACATCAGCGTTGGTCTGAATGTCTTTGGCAGTTACTACACCTTTACCTTTTTTGATGACACGCAAGGTCTGTGGTTCGGTGCTGAAAACACGGAAACGTAGCCCTTTCAGGTTCATCATGATGTCGACGACATCTTCTTTAACTCCAGGAACAGTCGTAAACTCGTGTGTTACACCTTCAACCTTGAATGCAGTCACTGCTGCACCAGCGATACTAGAAAGTAGCACACGGCGTAAGCTGTTGCCTAAAGTCATTCCATAGCCGGTGTGAAGCGGCTCAACCGTGAAGGTTGCACTGGTAGGGTTGTGGTCATCGACTTTGACAACTCCTGGGATGTGAATGTTTTTTGACATATACTCGCCTTCTTGCCTTTCCTTATTTAACGTGAGTAATACTCAACAATAAGCTGTTCATTAATGTCTGGTTCTACTTCTTCGCGAAGCGGTAAACCGGTAATAGTAATCTCTAACTTCTTGCGATTAGTCTTTAACCAACTAGGCGTTTCACTTGGCGCCGGGCTGACATCATCTAATTTCTTGAAGTACTCGGATTGTTTGCTGTGATCACGGACAACTAAGACGTCACCAACCTTTAAACGTATTGACGGGATGTCAACGCGGCGGTCGTTCAGCATAAAGTGACCATGACTCACTAATTGGCGGGCAGCCCGGCGGCTGGGTGCTAAGCCAGATCGATATACGGCATTATCCATTCGGCGCTCTAAGAACTGCAACAGCATTTCGCCTGACTGGCCCTTCGTTCGTGAAGCTTCTTCCATCAACTTACGGAATTGTCGTTCTAGCAAGCCATACAGACGCTTTACCTTTTGCTTTTCGCGCAATTGAATAGCGTACTGGCTCGGTTTGTTGCGACGTTGGTTAGAGTTCTGCTCACCAGGGAGTGTTGCGCGTTTTACTAGAGCTTTATGGGCTTTAGGGTGTAGAGCGTAGCCTTCGCGGCGGCTCATTTTGACAATGGATCCTCTATCTCGTGCCATAGCTAACTCCTATACCCTTCGAGCCTTTCGAGGTCGAACACCGCCATGCGGCACACCCGTTACGTCGGTCAGACTTTCTATACTGATATCCAGTGTTTGCAAGGCACGAACAGCAGCCTCGCGGCCCAGCCCAATACCCTTTACAAATACGTCAGCCTTACGGAATCCATGAATCTGCTGTGCAGCACGGCCGGCTTTTTCTGAAGCGACCTGAGCGGCATAGGCCGTGCCTTTTTTAGATCCTCGGAATCCACAGCCACCGGCACTGGCCGTAGTTAACGCCCCACCTTTGCTGTCAGTAAAGGTCACAATCGTGTTATTAAAGGTAGCCAAAACGTGCACCTGGCCATAGGGGACTGGCCGTTTTGACTTTTTCTTGCGGGCAACGGGAGCAGCGGCTGGCGCATCTGTAGTGGCGCTTGTGGTAGTGGTTTCTTCTGGAGTAGTCTTTACGTCTTCTTCTGCCATATCAGTCCTACGTCTTTGACGGTGTCTTATTTTTAGTGCCACCAACCGTTACTTTGCGTCCACGGCGGGTGCGGGCATTTGTACGGGTGCGTTGTCCACGGCTTGGTAATCCACCGGCGTGTCTCATACCCCGGTAGCTCTTAATGTCTTTAAGGCGCTTGATGTTAGTGGTAACAATTCGTTGCAACTCACCTTCTACCGTGTAGCTTTCGTTAATAATGTCCTGAATTTTTGAAATCTCCGCGTCAGTCAGGTCTTTAGTGCGGACGGTTGGCTCCACTTTGGCAGCTTTCAGAATATCAGCGCTTGACTTAGGCCCAATGCCATACACATATGTTAACGCTACATGAATCTGTTTTGCGTCAGGAATAACTACACCAGAAATTCGGGCCATGAATTAACCTTGCCTCTGTTTGTGCTTAGGCTTCATCTTGTTGATAACGTATAGCTTACCTTTGCGGCGAACTATTTTATCGTCTGGGCTAATCTTTTTGACACTGGCACGCACTTTCATGCGGATCATGCTCCTTCAAGATGCATAACACACTGCTTATATTGATAATCTATGACTTGCGATAGGTGATTCTGCCCTTACTAAGATCGTAAGGTGTCAACTCGACCGTAACGCCGTCACCGGGAACGAGGCGAATGTAATGTTTTCGCATCTTACCAGCGACATGGGCTATAATTTGATGGCCATTTTCGAGTTCTACTCGGAACTGAGTACCTGGTAAGGCCTCTATGATTGTTCCTGATAACTCGATTACTTCCTTATTTTTGACCATAAAATATAACGTCAAGTTAGTATAGCAGTTTTGACCACTGTTTGTAAAGGGTTATTCAGAGAGATTTTTTTCTGACTTTTTACTACGTTTTCGGCGTGGCAAGAATCGTAGTCGGCGAGAAACAATTCCTCCCTGTGTCTCGTAGAAAAAGTCGGGCTGTTCATACTGGTCATAGGTAACCATTAAGGCTCGTGACTCGATAGCGCGAAGCGTTTCGAGGGCGACCGATACCAGGATCAATATACTGGTGCCACTGAGCGCGACGTTATCTTTTAGGAAGGCCTGAGCAAATATCGGTAGCATCGCTAACAGACCAAGGCTAAGCGCCCCAAATAGGGTCAAGCGATTAACAACTTTAGAAAGATACTTCTCGGTTTGGGTTCCAGACCGGATGCCCTCGATAAATCCACCCTGCTTTTGCAGGTTTTCGGCGATCTCTTGAGCATTAAAGGTGATGCTAGTATAAAAGTACGTAAAAATGAAGACCAGTAAGAAGTACGCTAAGGGATAGATATACGGAGTGAAGCCCGGCTGTTCAAAAGTTGTCGCGCTGGGGTTCTGGAACCATTTAGTTAGATTGGTACCAAGGTGTTGGAATTGTACACTTCCTGCGTTACTCATGAGTTGCCCTACAAAGCTCGGCACACTCAAAAAGGCCACCGCAAAGATTATCGGCACTACCCCAGCCGTAATCAATTTTACAGGCAATCTGGTGGTGACGCCGCCGTAGGCGCGGTTGCCTTGCACGCGTTTGGCATAGTGAATGGTAATATTACGCGAAGCTTCGTTGAGTTTTACCACAAAGACCGTCACGAACAACACACCTAGTATGGTTATCGCCCCATAAATTAAACCTTGTCGACTGATTGGAAACGTATTCCCAAACACCACTAGTTTATTGGTGGTGTCTGTAACAGATGTGATCAGCCCGGCGATGGCTTGCGGTAATGCACTGACAATACCGACGGTAATAATCAGTGAGATACCGTTACCAACACCCTCTTCTGTAATAAGCTCACCCAACCACATCAAAAGCATTGAGCCGCCGGTGAGGGCTGCTACCATGAGTATCCACTGACTAATCGAGGTATTAGCCGTGATGTCACCAATACCAGAGACCTGTAAAGCCGACTGTCTGACTAGGTAAATCATACCGATCGATTGAATAATAGCTAAGGGTAATGTCAGCATACGTGTATACTGATTGATCTTTTTGCGACCGTACTCACCTTCTTTATTCAGCGCTTCAAGCTGTGGAATTGCTTTCGTTAACAACTGCATAATAATTGAGGCGTTAATGTACGGCCCCAGACCGACTAACATTATTGAGAAGTTAGCGAGCGCTCCCCCCGACAGAACATTGATAAAACTTAAGAGCTGGGGCGTGTTGCTGGAGGCAAACAGGTTTTGCAGAAGCTGTTTTAAGGTCTCAGGACTACTCAGTGGTACGGGAATGTGGGCTAAAACACGAAAAATTAGCAACATGCCAACAACCGCCAACAGACGTTTGCGCATATCTTTGTTCTTGAGCGACTGCCAAATGACTTTCCAGGTCACTCCCCTAATTCCCTCTCATTTCCATATTTACAAGTTCCCATCTAGTATACCGTACCATCACAGACGGCCATAGGGACGCTGTAAATGTTACTTCTTTTTACGTGCTTTGTCGGTTGCTTTGGTAACGGGTCGTTTGACTTGGTCGGAAATTGTCACGGTTCCGCCGGCTTTTTTGACGGCCTCTATAGCCGAAGCGCTGGCTGCTTGTACGTTTACAGCTACCTTTTTAGTGACAGGGCCGTTGGTTATGAGTTTTACGCGTACGTAAGGGCTCGAAACAATCCCAGCCTCAGCTAGTGTTTGGT
>CAZBRC010000059.1:0-4818 GCA_964494415.1 uncultured Candidatus Saccharibacteria bacterium | reverse complement strand
GACTACTCAATATTACCCCCGCCCCGGTTTGGATAAGCGTGTTGGTTCCGGCGCTCATAGGTGCGTCGATATTGCCCGGTACGGCTAGCACAGGTTTACCTAAATCAAGTGCAAACTGGGCAGTATGCAGGCTACCACTGTCATGAGCGGCTTCGGGGATTACAACTGCTTCGGCAAGGGCTGCTATTAGGCGGTTACGGCCAATAAATTGGTATTTATGGGGGTGTGGGTTTTGTGTGTATTCGGATAACAGCAAGCCTCCGTATTTGATAATCTGTTCGGCTAGGTGGCTATGGCTACGCGGATAAATACTATCTAAACTGCCTGGCAAGACAGCAATGGTTGGGCGTTTGGCCTCTACGGCCGCCCGGTGGGCAACTGCATCGACACCAAGGGCCAGGCCGCTGACAACGACTACTCCCTGTTTACTTAAGTCACTGGACAGCTTGGTGGTCACCTGCCGGCCATACGGAGTTATTTTACGGCTGCCGACGATGGCGACTCTTCGACGACCCGCTAGCAGCGACACATCACCCCTGTAAAAGAGCTGTAACGGCGGATCAGGCATCGGCTGTATATGGGGTGCTAACAGGGGTGAGTTCCCTGCTATCCTACCAAATCTATTGGCATTATTATCAATTGCATGTTTTGGTATTGACATAACGTAACATTTTTGCTAAAATTGCAATCCGTAAGTCCTAGTAATAGGATTTTAGGTACCTTATACCCCCATTCTAACAACACTTTACAGAGTTAAGCCTGGCTTAACCTTTGAGGTGTTACACGTTAGATTGTTTTAGAGCGCGTTGTATATAGTTGTTACCCTCCACTTTATATAACTGGCAGCACTGTACGGCCTCTCGGTCGGTAAGGTGTCGCCCATCCCACGGGAGTGTTCTAAAACAAACTAACCCCTTTAACCGTCGTAGTTATTTCGATAGCTATGACTTCCCGGCTCAAAGTGAGTACGTCAGTATTCCTAAGCTTCGGCGCGGGAGGCACCAGTCTTTAAGGAGTTTTGGACTTGGATGCTTCACTCGGGTGGGTTGAAGGGTGTAATAGGTCTCCAGTGGTGCCCACCCCCTCTGGAGGCCTTTTAGGTTAAATTAGCGTTATAATTTTATACATGAGAAAAGATCCCCATAATCCAGACCTTTGGCAACTTACACCACACGAGCAATTGGCTAGCGGTGAATGTGAGTTCGTGCATGATGATGACGAGGGGTTTCCACAGCGTTTAGCTTTGCGGCGAGATGGCTTAGTTGAAGCAAGCGCAGAGAGTGGGGATTTCCTTGGGGGTCGCGCTATGGGCCGATTTCTACACAACCAGGCGAGCGCCGCAATCATTGATAGCATGTTGAGCACACTGTCTGAAGACAGTAGCGTGCAGGCAGAGGCAGAACAAGGTGTGAGTGACTTGGAAGCCTTCCTGGCTGACCAAGCTGGCGGCCAATTGGGCAGCTAATCCGTATAACTAAAAGCTGCGAGTATCGTGTGGTAGTGCGCCACTGGCGATATATTCGGTGATAACTGATACAACTTCTCGGGTCATGGCGGGCAGTTGTGCCTGCTCAGCTTTACTAAATTGAGAAAGTACGAAGTCGGCGCTATCGCCTTCTCCGGCGTGCTCGTTGCGAATACCGATACGCACCCGACCAAAGTCTTCGCCAATCTGTTGAATGATTGACTTTAAGCCGTTGTGGCCGGCGCTACCACCACCCATGCGGCTGCGCAGTTGGCCCCACAGCATATCTAACTCATCATGCACCACTAGAATGTCCGGGGTACTGATTTTATAAAAGTGTTGAACCGCCTGTACGGCGTCCCCGCTGTTGTTCATGAATGTTTGTGGCTTTACGATAATCACCCGCTTCTCGGCAATTGTAATCTGGGTAATCTGAGCTTTGAGGTCCTTTTTGGTCAGCCAGCTAGCCTCATTCTTATGAGCAAACTCGTCTACGGCTAGAAAACCGGCGTTGTGTCGGGTCAGATTATATTCTTTACCTGGGTTGCCCAAGCCGACAACCATTACGGTGCGTTGCAGACCGAGGGTGTACAGTGGTGCACTGTCGCTAACTTGTGGTTTCTTTTGGAAAAGCGCCATGACCCTAGTATACCCCGCGCGCTCACTAATGTTTTTCGATAAACCAGAATTTTACTGGTGTGCCATCAAAGCCAAATCGTTCACGGAATTTACGTTCCATATATCGCTTATAGCTCCAGTGAAGAAACTTAGTGTGGGCTCCAAACACTTTAAAGCTAGGGTTATTGTTGTCCTCTTCTTGCACCATGTAATTGAGCTTGGGCATACGGTTCTTGAGTCCGGCTGGCGGGTGTTCGTGGATCACGCTTTGCAACCAACGGTTAAGCTCAGTAGTTTTGAGCCGGGTTTGACGGGTTTGGTGAATCTCGGTAATTAAGTCAAAGAGCTTGGTTACATTCTGACCAGTGATTGAGCTGGTAAAAATTAAGGGTGCCCAGGGAGTGAAGGCGTATTCGTGGCGGATACCAGGTGCAAGTTCGTCGCGGGTATAGGCCGTTTTGCCTTCGACGCTATCCCACTTGCTGACAACCAATATAAGTCCCTTGCCGGCTTCTTTGATCATGCCTGCGATTTTCTGATCGAGGGCCACCGTTAGCTCGTTGACATCCATAAGGAGCAAGCAGACATCAGCTTGCTCAATAGCGCTTAAGGCTCGGATAACACTAAAGCGCTCGACCCCACGCTCGATTTTGCCACTGCGTCGGATACCAGCCGTGTCGAGAATTTGAATCTCTTTACCCTGGTAGCGAACACTGGTGCGGTTGATGTCACGGGTGGTGCCGGCGCGGTCGGCTACAATTGCTTGCTGCTTCTTGGCCAAGCTGTTAAAGAGTTGTGATTTACCAACGTTGGGCCGGCCAAGAATGGCCATGGTGATAACGTCTGGATTATCGGCGAGTCGGACAGTTGGTATCTGTTTTATAAGGGTGTCCAGTAAATCATCGATGCCTGATTGTTGAGTAGCGCTGGTCAGGATGATTGGTTTGATTCCAAGACGTTGGAAATCGGCCGGCACAGCTTTACGTTGTTTGTCGGCTTTGTTGACCACCAACATAACTGGTTTGCGGGTTTTAAGGGCGAGCTTGGCGATTCGGCGATCTTCGTCATTTACCAGGCTATCGGCTTCTATTACGACCCAGATAATATCGGCACTGTCGGCGGCTTGTTGAATCTGCTCTTGGATTGTAAATTCAAAATCGTCCTCGGCATCCTTCATCCCGGCCGTATCAACCAGCCAGAAGCTGTGCTGTTTGTAGTCGGCTTTGGCCCATAACGAATCACGGGTGGTGCCTGCTTCGCGGGCAGTGATAGCCTCTTTGCGGCCAAGGATTGCATTGAATAAGCTAGACTTTCCAACGTTCGTCCGGCCAACAATTGCGATGATGGGTACCTTTTTAGTTGCCATAAGGTATTTATTTTACAACAATTTCTTGGAAATTACCAGAGGCCAGACCATCTAATGTGTACTCACCAAATGTTGTTCGGTGCAGCTTAGTAACGGTATAGCCACGAGCAGCAAAGCTACGTCGGATCTGCCGGTTACGGCCTTCTGCGATAGTTACTGTCCAATTCGGTCCCTTGCCGTGTAATTTAAGGCGGCTGAGGCCGTCTTCTAGTGCGACACCCTGCTCTAAGGCCTGTTGGTCGGCGGGCGCCAGTTGTTTGTTGAGGGTTACCTGGTAGAGCTTTTGTTTGCCGAATTTGGGATGAGTTAGCTGGTTGGCCAGTGTGCCGTCGGAGGTCATAAGTAAGAGACCCGAGGAGTCTTTGTCGAGTCGGCCAACTGGCTTGAGGCGGTGCAAGTGTATGGGTAGTAGGTCGTACACGGTGCGACTACCCTGCCCGTCACGGCTGCAGACATAGCCAATTGGTTTGTTGAGCATGATTGTAGTGTTGGCTAGGAGTGTGAGCGGCTGGTTGTCCAGCTTGACCACATCGTCAGCCGTGACGGCTTGTCCGGCCTCAGCCGGCGCTTCATTGACGGTGACTCTTTTGGCGGCAATAGCTGCGTCGGCCGCTCGCCGGCTGAGGCCGGTCGCTCGAGCCACAAATTGATTAATTCGCATGCTGTTCAGTATAGCTAATTTGTTGGCTATATTTTAGAGAGCGATGGCGTTTGGGTCTGGCATACCAGATGGCTTTATAACATTGCCGGGTTGATCGGGGTCGGTGTTGGCAGCGCCCTCACCGCTAGAAGGCGCAACTGGTGCAATTGTTTGCCCACCTGGCATGATGACCGAGCTGGTTGGCAGCGATTTGTCAGTTGTAGTTATTTGCTCACCCTCTTTTTCGGCTTCTTTTTTGAGCAAGTCATTAACGTCTGTCGACTTAGACAGATCGTTAATTGGTACGATAACTTTTTTATGTGCAACTTGCCCATCGCTGTTGTCTGAATCGTCGGCTGCCGTTTTGGCAGCTTCAGCTAAAACCGGGCTATCAGCCGAAGTTGAAGTTGTATCGGTAGTGGGTGTATTAGGAGCGGTGTCGGTTGGGGAGACTACGCTCGCTTCCCCGGTGTCGCTACCAGCCGGAGCGGTCGTGGCTGAGGCTGGTGGTGGCGTGTTCTCGCCGGGTGCTTCGGCAACGGCAATTTTTCGAGCTGTGGTGGCCGATGGCGGGACTTGCTCAACCGCTGGTATGCTGCCAAGTTCATTAGCGGCTGGTACGGGCGCAACCGGCGGTGTTGCTGGCGCGTCGTTGCTCGCGGGCTGAGCTGCTGGTACCGGGTCAGATCCATAGGTTTGGGCCACAAAATCATTGATCTGTTTATCGAT
>CAZBRC010000058.1:0-4908 GCA_964494415.1 uncultured Candidatus Saccharibacteria bacterium | reverse complement strand
AGGGTACCAGTACCATGGCCAGGCTGCGTTTAATCATTTGCTGGAACGTTCGTTTTTGAGCTGGCATGGTTTTCTCCTGTTATCTAATGATGGGTTATCAATTGCTGAGATGTGGTCAGAACTTATGGGTGGCGTGCTGCAGTCCTGCAGCACGCCAAGCTCGTCAAACGTTTCTAGTTAGAAACGGTGAACATGTACGAGCTACTGTTGGTGTTAGAGGCGTTTCCGCTGGTTGCTGAACCGCCAGTTGTGTTACCACTTACTTCAGCACTACCAGTTGTAGCAGTCTGAGAGTTTGTGTTTGTAACGCTTACCGAGTTGTTGTTCTCGACAGTGTTACGTACCGTACTGGTGTTAGAGATCACGTTGTGTGAGTCTGGACCAGTTGTGTCAATGGTGCCGTCCATGCTACCACTGCCACTGCCACCTTGGCCGGCCATGCCGCTGCCGTTTGTGATGCTGACAGAAGCTGACAACGCATTGCTGTTAGCAGCATCGCCGCTGGTAGCGTCGCCACCAGTTGTGTTGTGCTCAGTTTCGGCACGCCCAGAGCTTGCACTCTGAGAGTTACTGTTGCTGACACCTACGTCGTTATTGTTAGTAACGCGCTGACGCCACGAGCTGTGGTTCTTAACTTTGTTGTATGAGTCAGGGCCGGTGTTGTTGATACCGGGTGACGCTCCAACTACTCCAGCTAGCCCAGCTACCAAGCCTAGGCTGGCTACAGTTGTCGACGCAATTTTAGTTAGTTTTTTCATATTCGCCTCCTTTTAAGGTTATATTGTCCGGATTGTCTCTCCGGTGAAGGGTGTCAGGCGCTCGTCCGGACACGCCTCATCGAGGAGCCATACCATGCCTGAGTTATTTCACTGGCTGTCTCCTTGGATTTCCTGGCTTACTTCGGTCTGGCTTTGACCCTGACTGTGCGTCGATATACGCAGTGATGAAGATGATTGACCGGTAGTTGCGTTGCTGGAAACGTGCTGCTGTGAATCTATTTGCACGTGCGTCTCACCCTGATCGCCGGAAACTGTCTGCTGTACCTGGCCGTTGGCGGGCACGTCAATAGTTTGACCGTTTACTGACACATGCGTCTGTTGGTTGAGTCGGCCTTTATTAGTAGGAGCGCTGGTTGTTGCGTCTTCTGTAGAAGTCGAGCTATTAGTAGAATTACTAGATGCAGCTGTTGAACTCGACACGGTTGTTTGACCGCGTTGACTATTACTAGAATGTGGAGCCTGCGGCGGACTGGTGTTGCGGGCCTGAGCTACCGTGTGTATTGCTGGTGCAGCCAGCAACACCAGTCCGCCGCTCAACGCCAACGCTGTTTTATGATGCAAGACTAAGTTACGTAATCGCTGCATTGATGCCCTCCATGCCTCACTTGATGAACAAGCGTAAGTGTATGGAGAAGCATCGTTACATTCTGTTAACTTTTTAACAGCCACCGTGTGTTCGTCCCCGTAGGCTTACTGTGTAATACCTAAGGAGGTAGCCATGAATACAAACATGACTCTTAAGCGATTACTTAGTTGGTCGCTTCGACTATGGCTGCTCAAGCGCGTGGCGCAACGAGTAATACGCCGGCTTCGGTTTATAGTTGCTGTCAAACGGTAGGGGACGAGCATTCGGCAAACCCATGTAGTTGTACCAGGTCTCTTTGTCGGTAATACCTAAGATCGAAAAGCTGTGGCAGCTGCCTGACTCAATACAAGCCCGCGCCATGTCGTAATATATATCGCCCTCGATGATGTCTTTGGTGTCGTTGTTGGCTTTGACATCATTCATGTTTACATCAAGCTCGGTGACATAGACCTCTAAACCAAGTTCACCAAAACGGCGCATATTGGTAATCACCTCGTCTTTGAGTGGCGGGTGGGTGCCATCGATATGCATTTGCATGCCAATACCATCAATCGGCACCCCACGCGCCTTGGCCGCTTTGATGTAGTCATACATGGCATTAGAAGTAGTGTTAATGCTCTCATTATTAAAGTCGTTCAGAATCAGTTTAGATTTGGGGTCAGCCTGGCGGGCCCAGTAGAAAGCATTGTCTATATAATCTTGCTGCCCCAGCCGCTCTTGCCACCAATCATTCAAGCCGTACAGATGCTGAGAACGAGTGAAGGCTTCGTTAACTACTGTCCATTCTTTGACTTGGCCAGAATAGCGGCTCCCCACGGTTTGGATATGTTCGTGTATCAACTGGAGCAACTGCGGCTTGCTGTAATTGCCGTTCTTGAGCCAGTCCGGCAGCCATTTTTCTTCGCCCCATAAATAATGATGCGCTTGGACGTCCATGTTATTGTCATGAGCAAACTGCACCACTTGATCCATTTGCTTAAAATTGTACGTACTCGCAGTTGGACGTAAGCCACCGTCGGTAAAGTACCAGTTGGGAGTGTTGTCGGCTAAAGCCAGGTTAAATTGCTCGGTCAAAATTGTTTTATACGGCTTCTCGTGCAAACGGCTCGAAATAGCAAAGTTGCCCAGAGCCACACCACGATCCTCGGCGAGTTGCTTAAGCGGCGGATCGGGCAGGTCGGGAACCCGCGGCGGTAATCGCCACAAACTTAAGCCAATCAGCGATATGGCCGTCACAGTTGGAATAATCGTCCAGTATTTTTTCATGAAGTCTCCTATTAACCTACTGTTTATACCCTGTAAAGCGAGCAGTGTATGTTAAATATTTCGCAGAATTAAGCGCCCCGTTATTGCTATACCTATAGGCGCATCAATATGTTTAATAAAAGGAGGCAGTATGTTGTGGACAATAATTGTGGTGCTTTTGGTACTATGGCTGTTAGGTTTTTTGGGGCACGTTGGCGGGGGATTAATTCACATTTTGTTGATTATCGCTTTGGTGGTATTCATCTACAACTTGATTGTCGGTCGTCGTACCATAGAGTAACGGAACAACCAGAATAAGCGACGGTTGCAGGACGCTTAAAAACGGGGGCCAAAACCCCCGTTTTTTTGTAGCCCACTCAAAAGGAATGACGGCTAAGCAAGTGAGCGCTTACGGCTACGCTTGCCCTCCTTTACGACCGGCCTCACGGGCTCGATCTGGATTGTTCTTAAAGTTGCCACCACTCTTTTTGCCGCCTTTGCTGGCGATTTCACGTTGCTTGTCTGCGTCCATTGCGGCAAACCCGCGCTTACTAGAGCCTGTTGATTTGGTTGCCATGACACCTCCTTTTCTTTAATGGCTTTCCCAGCTTAAAACGGTGGGCATCAATTATCTGTAAAACAATTAACAGTCCGGTGTGTGAAATAGCTTACGGTATGGTTTAAGCATTACGGTTAGGCTTAGACTGCGAACTAAGCAAGGGAGGCAAGTCGTATGGTTGAATATACACACACTATGCCTGGCGTCATCAGCGCCCCGGGCAGAGATTCAAAAACCTGGATGATTGATACATTCCAGGCCGTTCGTTCTGATACCGTTAACTAAGCAGCTAAGGTCAGATCTTTGGGGTGAGCCACATACATGACCCTATCAATCGTGTCAGCAAAGTGGCCATCTTCCTCTATGGTTGCCATGATGTGCGGATACAGATGTTTATCAAAATATTTCAAGATTTGTCGCTCGGTGAGGCGTGGCGTAAAGGCGTTCGCCATGCTCGCTAACGACAAAGCGTAGATGCCGACTTGTTCGGCAGTCTCCAACAGCATACGGGTGTGCTGGGGTGGGCTGGCTGCCTCTACATCCAAATCAAAGTATTGCTCCAAAAGTGGTACCGCATTAAACGGATTAAAGCGCTCGTTGTAGCGATGTGGTGGTAATACGCCAAAGTGCTTCGCCATACGCGCCTCAAAGTAACGGTGCTTCTCTTTGTTATCAGGACCACTGGTAGTTACAAAAAGGGTGCTGTCTGGCGACCTGAGCACTCGGTGCAGTTCTCTCAAGGCCTTGCTGGGGTTGGGCACGTGATAGAGCATAAAGAGAGCAGCGGCAACATCGACCGAATCATCGTCAAAGTCTGTGAGATTTTGGGCATCGCCCAGCATAAAGTGAGCATCGCTGAGGTTGTTAAGATCCTTGCGCAGCAGGGCAGTGTTTATAAAAAACTTGTCGACATCGATACCAAAATATTTGATGCCGCTGGGGTTAGCATTGGCAACATTCTGCACAAGACTACCGTCAGAACAACCAACGTCCATAAAGACGTTGCCAGGCACCAACCGGATTCGCTCAACGACCTCATCATGCATAAACCGACCATCTTCGCTGTACCGGTAGGATTCAAAACGGTAACGAACATCGCCGTGATTACGCCCATATTCGCCCCCTAGGACAGGGGCATGTTCTAATAAACGTTCGGTGTCGTCATACGGGGGTCTGATGAGGTCGTCTCCCATACCTCCAGTTAAACACAGTCCGCTCCAAGTTAATAGGGGTGGAATTGCATTTGCACAATAATTCCTTTATAAAGGGAATAGTGAATCTTGTAGATCTACTGCGCCAAGGCCGCGTCACAAAATACGACAAAGGTGAAGTAATCACCGACACGTCGCAAGAGAAGTCCTTGTGGCAACTCAAAAGTGGCTTTATAAAGCGCTATCAAATCACCAACTCCGGCTTTATCAGCGTGCAATCGATCTATGGGCCAAGTGACATCTTTCCCTTAACGTACGTTTACAAGGCACTGTACGACAAGCAAATCTACCGTGGCCCAGAAACCTATTATTACGAGGCCATGACCGACACCGAGCTCTGGGAGCTGCCTCTGGATATTCTTAAGGCCGAAGCCGCCAAGG
This sequence comes from uncultured Candidatus Saccharibacteria bacterium, assembly GCA_964494415.1. Taxonomy (GTDB): domain Bacteria; phylum Patescibacteriota; class Saccharimonadia; order Saccharimonadales; family OMJO01; genus CAZBRC01. The sequence continues at coordinate 147 of CAZBRC010000058.1, read as the reverse complement.
ACCCACATTTGTATTTTGACTTGCTGGGAGTAGCCGGGGATCGGTTCTTTTTTAACATTCAGCAGTTGGAGAACTTGAGTCTGGCCAGTGCCGAAAAACGGGTCACCCACCAACTACTCTATTTGGCCTATAAGTGGGGTAAACCGG
>CAZBRC010000057.1:0-5107 GCA_964494415.1 uncultured Candidatus Saccharibacteria bacterium | reverse complement strand
ACCTGCGAGGCTGCGATGCAACGCTCACGGGCAATGGCGGCGATGAACTCCGACTTCTCGAGGAAGCCGGAATTCTTGAGGGACATTGTGTCGGACACCAAACCTCCAACGGTTTGACTTGGGGACAGGGACAACCGAAAGTCTCGGTTAGCGGTATTTTAACACTTTTATGCTTATTTTGCAATATTATTGTGCTTAATCAACACGTGTATGATCACCGATAAAATCCCCAATATTTTGGATAGCTTCCCTGGCCTCTGGGACAAACCGAGCGTATAAGTGAAACACATGCCACATACCCTTGGTTTCGTACACCGTTACTTGGGTGTCACTGGCACGCGCCTTAGCTGCAAACCGTTGGGTGTCGTCATACATGATCTCGTCCTTGTCGATATGCATTAATAATGGCGGCAGACTATGTAAATCGCCGTGATATGGTGAGGCTAAGGGATCATCGCGGGCCGTATCAGCAAAATAGGCCCGCACAAAATATTCCAAGCTTTCGCGTTTTATAAAGAAATCTTTACCGATGTTAGCCGTAAAGCTTGGGCCGCTAAATGTGGCGTCGGTAGCTGGCGATAAAGCCACCGCACAAGCTGGCTGCGGCCTGCCCGTATCCCGTAGGTGTAGTAGCAACGCCAAAACCATGTTCCCACCCGCCGAGTCGCCGCCTATGGCAATCTGTTCTGGTTGATATGTTCGCAGTAGCCAATCGTACGCGGCAGCAGCTTCGTGTAAGGCCTTCGGAAATGGATGTTCGGGCGCCAAACTGTAATCCAGCGAAAAGACGACTGCCCGGCTGGCCTCACCGATACGAGCAATCATATTGCGATACAGTTTTGGATAAAATACAAAACCACCGCCGTGAATATATAGTACGACCCGCTTATCACTAGTGTGCTTACCGCGCAACCACTCACCTTTAAAGTCCGCTTTGGTCACAAATTCTAGGTGCGTCGTTTTAGGTGGTTTAAAGTAGCGCTCCAGCTTATCGAGGCTTTGGCGCTTCTTTTGGTAATTAGTCTCATCTACGGTCGTTCGCAAAAACCGACCCACCTTTAGGACGGTTTTGAAAGCCTTGGTGCGCGCCGTAACCATATTAAATCTTGAGGTGTTTGCTCAAATCACTTATTTTGACACGGTCCTGTTTGGTTGTGTCACGATCACGCACCGTAACGCTGTCGTCGGTGAGTGTGTCAAAATCAATCGTTACACAGTACGGTGTGCCGATTTCGTCTTGTCGGCGGTAGCGTTTACCGATGTTACCGTTGTCGTCCCACATAACTGCACCGTATTGCTTCTTCAGTTCGTTATAGACACCGCGGGCCTTCTCAACCAACTCAGGCTTGTTCTTCAATAACGGCGAAACCGCCACCTTCACTGGCGCCAGCCGAGGGTCAAGCTTCAACACCACCCGTTCTTCCCCATTTAGGTCTTCTTTATGATAAGCGTCACACAAAAATGCCAAAAACATACGACCCATTCCAACCGATGTCTCCAGAATCCACGGTATATATTTTTCGTGAGTCAGTGGGTCGTTGTATGACAAGTCTGTGCCAGAAAATTTAGAGTGCTGAGTTAGATCATAATCGGTACGGTCATGGATGCCTTCAAGCTCGTCAAATCCTAAACCTGGATAGTTATACTCGATATCCCACGCATCAGCCGCATAAAACACCAGGTTGTCGTGCTGCTTTAAGCGAAGGTTTTCGGCTTTGATACCCAAGTCGGTATACCAATCCATGCGCGCCTTCTTGATTTCTTCGTAGCGCTTTTTGTTTTCGTTAGGGCGTACGAAATATTGGGTATCGGCTTGCTCAAGCTCGCGGGTACGAAAAATAAAATTACGGGGTGAGATTTCATTACGAAATGCCTTGCCGATTTGTGCAATGCCAAACGGAATTTTGGCCGGGGTGGTGTCGACAATATTCTTGAAATTTAAGTAAATCCCCTGGCAGGCTTCACCCGGTAGATACACTGGGTTTTTGGGATTAATATCGCCAGATAAATCGCCCATGTTGGTTTTTATGAGCAGATTAAACATCCGCACTGGACCAAAGTCCTTCGAGCCGCAGGTTGGACATTTAAGTTTGTCACGATTTTCGTCAAATAACTTTTGCAGTTGGGCTTCTGACATTTTTTCGTCTGCTGTCACACCAATCTGCTCTAATTCTTTGTCGACCCGAATGCGGGCGTGGCACTTTTTGCATTCAGCCAGCGGGTCAGCAAATCCAGCGGTGTGACCTGAGGCTTCCCAAACTTTTGGCTCTTTAAAAATAGCTGAGTCGAGGCCATAGAAATCGTCACGATCGTAGACGTTTGCTCGCCACCATTCTTTTTTGAGATTGTTAAGCAACTCAACTCCGTATGGCCCAAAATCGTACATGCCGGCCAGGCCACCATAAATTTCGGAGCCCTGATACACAAAACCGCGGCGCTTAGCCAAACTCACAATATCATCGAGTTTCACATCTGTTTTTTTGCTAGACATCTTGGTGGTGTATTATAGCCGATTTATGCTTATTGCTCTAGCGGCTAGGCTTTGTTACCTTGCGAAGAACACGAAGTGCCTGCTGGGCAGTTTTATTGTTGCCGAATGGATCAGACAGTAAAACTTCGTAGGGTAATCTACCAGCATTTTTTCCGACAGCTATATTTTGCCTCGTAAACGATCGCAACAACTCCCAGTTGACAGTACTAGCGGTCACATGCACTGCCCGAAGCAGCCTGATAAGCTCAGCTCTTTCTGCCCCCCTTCCGGGTGGCGCGCCATACATGTACTGCTCGGCCAATAGTATCGCGTTGAGCGGATCATCCATTTGGCCTGCAGCTATTAGCTTCATAGCTATTCCGTTTTTGCCCAACTTACCCCAAAGGCGGTCAATCCCCACGGTCAGCTTGTCACCCAGTTCAACCTCATGGCGCGCCATAATCCGTTCGGTTATATCAAGCTTAGTTACCCAATCGACTCGTCTGTTGAGCAGCTTCGGATCTTTTTTCATATCATAAAGGGCATTTGCCCATTCTTTTGCCAATACTATTTCTTCTTCAGGCACCGGGTGTGATTCAGCAAATTTTAAGCATAACTCCGCCAGGCACAGCTGGACGTCAACCGGCGGCATCTTCTTACCTGATTGTAATTCAATGCCCTCTTTGCAGTGTAAGTCAGTGGACACCACATCAATTGCTTGTGGTATGTTTTTTGGCGCTAAGTCACGTAAATCATAGCCCGCTTCAACCAGTCGCAGCACTAGCGAGGTTGAGCCAAAACGTACGGCTGTCGCCCACGGCAACATAGTAGGATCTCCGGATGCTATTTGCAGGCGACGATGCTTTCCAGCAGCTGCAAGCGGTTCGTCCCGTTCAACGATGTGTGGTTTTTGCCCGTCATTATTAGTGGTGGTGCTGGTATATACAGCTGTGTGCGATGGCAGCTTTTGCACGGTACAGTACGCGGTATCCCGCTCATCGACCACTAATCGACCGGCTCCAAATAATATCCCGCGTGTGATGGTATGCGCTAATAGGCTTCCTGATATCGACTTAATCTTAGGATCCACACTGGGTCGTGTGCGATAGTTCTCGTGCGTACCCCATGTAGCACCTTCGTCGTCTACTACTCGCGTATTTAGTACACCTTCGTACTGTTCTCCATTAAAGTCTACTGCCGTAATTTTCTGCAGTAATCGCTTGCCTGCTAAATCGGCCGCTACAAGATCACGTATTGTTAAGCACTCTGGGGTAGCGTACTCGACGTGATCACCGACATCGACATAAGCCCGCGCACCGTTAGATAAATAGACTGAATTGGCTGGACCTAAACTCTCAAGTTCATCAACTTTAGTTAGCTCTTTGATTACTTCCCCACACAAGTACCGGCGATCGCCAACAGTTTCCCCGTCAATGCCATGTTCCGCCTCCAAACCAAAAACCCGTCGCTCGAGCTCGACGTCTTGTGGAACTACATCAACATGGTCAGTCATATTGCACCTTACTTTGCTTGGTATGAATTAAAAAAGACGGTGTTGCCACCGGCCCTCAATTAACAAAATTATACCAACTAACAAACACCCTGTATAGCTACAGGGTGTTTGCCGTGTACTGTCGTTAGACGGTGGTTAGGTGGCCAGAGGCAATTTTGTCGGCAGCATCAGCTGCAGCAATGGCTTCGGCAGTCGTTTGTGCTTGGGCGTGAGCTGTAATTTCGTGGCTTGGGTCAAGGTTACCGGTTTCCGGCATTACCTCTGCCCCGTTTACAGCCACACTACCTGCTTGGCGTTGTGCGTCGTATTCTGCCATGGCATTACGAGTTCGCTCTACTGAGTCTGTTCGTTCTTTTTCGAAAATCCTTCGATCAGCACGTGTGCCGGTACCCGGGATTTCGCGAAGTTGTTTTGGTGTTTCGTTTTTGTGTGTAAATAACATAGTGAACACATACTATCATGCTTATGCTTTTTTGTCAACAAGGTGGCTAAGTAACCTTGACGTATTGTGTAATTGTGGCTTGGACAAGCTGCAGACAGGTTGGGACGAGGGCTTCTCCGCCCTGTACGTTTTGTAGTTGTTGGGCTGATCTAGCGGCAAAACTTAGTCGCAGAAACTTTATTGCATCTGCGCTGAATGAACTGGCTGGCGCCGCACTGAATGCCATATCATCAAAACTAAAGACATATGTTTGTTCTTTGGTGAGCTTGGTACCCGCCACATCGGTAGTGAGATTGGGTTGGTGGCCTCCTAATTTAAGGAGCTGGGCATACAGCCATAATTTGAGAGTGTCTAGATTAACTGCCGCATCTAGATCGGTGAGGGCCTGTGTGAGGAGTGCAAAATACTCTGGTTCTGGGTTGTCTTCGGTAATACGGTTGAATAACTTGAGCACATCATAGCCGAGCATAGTGCGGTTAATCTCTTTGGCAATCTGGCTAAAGTGCTGTTGCAGGCGTGTCGAAACCAGCGTACCCATGTCGTTTTTGCCGGGTATGAACGAAATTTGACTAATACTAAACAGCTCGATGCCGCCAGCCAGTTTGGACTTAACTTTTCTGACGCCTTTGGCAATGACCCGGATTTTGCCATGGTCGGGTGTAAGAATAGTTAAAATCCGGTC
>CAZBRC010000056.1:0-5117 GCA_964494415.1 uncultured Candidatus Saccharibacteria bacterium | reverse complement strand
ACCCAGTTAGGAGCGTGAATTCCTGCCAAAATACGCATCTTAATATGCATGTTGTGGGCCTTCGCCTCGGCTATAGCGTCGTCGATATTTGCCGTATTCAGCTCATTACTATTATTTGGCTGTAGTTGATCCCAGTTAAGCATTAATACAAAGTTATTAACAACGCCTTCGAATTGACTCGGAACAGTCAGATTTTTAGCAGAAGTTGCTAAAGCTGTGTTATAGCCATCACGATCAATAACTCCACGAATTTGTGGTTTGATTTGCTTGACCGGAGCCGGTGGCGGACTAAAATTGACGGCCTTACCATTGCTTGCAGCGGCGTCGTCAACAGAAGACGCACCGGTGGTTCTGGAGCCGTTTTCATTTTCGACAGCGATTGGAGCAGAGTTTGTAGCGGCGCGCGCCAAAAGTATTGTTGACAAGCCGATGGCAATGAATATCACTGTTATAGCTGCAAATCGTAAAGGGTTCTCGTTATAAAAATGTTTTACCTTATGGTGAATGCGCATTTACCCTCGCAGAATGTTCATTGTATGGTCAATTATAACAGTTTGCGTGGCAGGGGTGGAGGGACTCGAACCCCCGGCCTACGGTTTTGGAGACCGTCGCTCTAGCCAGCTGAGCTACACCCCTACGGTGTTTAAAATACAAGTTACATCCTACGCTATTTTAATGCGTTTGTCATCTGTTCATCTTTTCATATTTAGCTAATTCTGGTATACAATGGTGTGATGAGTAAAGTGCAGTTAAACCGTCCGATTCTCGTGGCCATGTATGGATACCCTGGTGCTGGTAAAACTGCTTTGGCCCGGCAGCTCAGCGACGACTTAGGTGCAGCACACCTGCAAGCTGACCGAATCCGCTACGAGCTATTTGAGGATCCGCGCTACGATAAGCGCGAAAATGAGCTGATAAACAACCTTATGACCTATATGGCCGAAGAATTTTTGGGCGCAGGTGTTAGTGTTGTGTGGGATGGTAGTGCCGGTCGCGCCTTAGAACGGCGCACCTTGCGTGATTTAGCCCGTAAAACCAAAGCCCAAAGCCTGGTTGTGTGGCTACAAATTGACATAGAGAGTGCCTTTACTCGGGTTGTCAACCGTGACCGACGCCGCGTAGACGACAAATATACCCGACAACTAGACCGCACGACATTCGAAGACGTACGTACCCACATGCAAAATCCAACCCACTTAGATGATTATGTAGTTGTGAGTGGTAAACACACTTACAGCACACAAAAAAGTGCGATAAATAAGAAATTATATGACCTGGGCGTTATAAGTGCTTCAAATAATCCCTTCACCGTAAAACCAGGTTTGGTTAACTTAATCCCCAACCCTATGGCCGGCCGAGTTGATAAAAGCCGTCGCAATATTATAATTCGCTAATGCCCGCCAAAATATTTCAGGTCGAAGGTATCGGCACGGTTGCGGTGTATCGCCGTCGCGGCACCCAACGTCTTACAATCAGGATGACAGAAGATGGCGTCCGGGTCAGCACACCGCCATGGGCTCCGTATCGTTCCGCCTTAGCTTTTGTAGAGAGTAAGCGTAGCTGGATTCAGTCCCACCTAAAGCCCCTGCAACTTTTTAAGCCGCAAAGCCGCATTGGCAAATATCACCAACTGGTTTTTATGCCAGTCGATACAGCCAAAGCAACTGTCAGAGTGACCGATACGCGCGTTATCGTTCGCATTCCCCACAATAGCTCGTACGATAGTCCTGATAATCAAACCGTGGCTAAACGAGGCATAACCAAAGCCCTGATTGCTGAAGGTAGGCAATTGCTCCCTCAGCGTCTACAGACAATCGCTCAAAAACACGGCTTTACCTATACTGGTGTTACTGTTCGACAGCTCAAAAGTCGTTGGGGTAGTTGTTCGAGCTTGAACCACATCACATTAAACTGCTACCTAATGCAGCTCCCCTGGAAGCATATTGATTACGTTTTGGTACATGAGCTGGCCCATACCCAAGTTCACGCCCACGATGAGCGCTTTTGGAAAGTGGTAACCAATATCTTGCCCGAAAACAAGCAAATCAGACGAGAAATGCGCGATTTTCAACCAACCATTACAGTCGCTTAAGCCGCTTATGGCATAATAAGACCTATGCCAGACCTACCGCCGACCCAGAATACACCGTTACAAACCGCCGACTTAGAGCGCGAACGACTCAATAGCTTGATCAACAGTATGGGTGATGGTGTTATTGCCATCGATGAGCAAACCAAAGTCGTGCTGTATAACGGTGCGGCCCTCAACATCTTGGATGTGAACGCCACTATGACCGATCGGTTACTTAGCGAAGTTTTACACGTAATCGACAAGAACAATCAAGCGATTGATTTAAAACGCATCATATTAGATACCAAGGTCTCAACAAGCTCACGCGAGTGGCGCTTAAAATATGCCGATGGCAGCACCATAAACCTTTATACGAGCATTGCACCGGTTAGGTTGGGGTATGGCCAAACGGGTATGAAAGGCTATGTGCTGTTGTTGCGGGACATTACTCGTGAGAAATCACTCGAAGAAGAGCGGGATGAATTTATCAGTGTCGTAAGCCACGAACTACGGACGCCAATCGCTATAACCGAAGGCAACATTAGCAATGCACAGTTACTAGTCGAAAAGAGCGGCGATTTAACCAAGATAAAAGAGGCCTTAAAACAAGCCTATGACCAGACGGTCTTTTTGTCGGGTTTAATCAACGACTTAGCAACCCTCTCACGAGCCGAACGCGGCAAACTTACCGTAGAAATCGAGACAGTCAACGCTCACACTTTAATAGAAGAGCTCGTGCACAACTACGAACAAGGAGCCGGGCGAAAAAATCTCACCCTGCGTGCCGAACTTGACCCAAGTTTGGAAGCTCTACAGTCAAGCAAACTGTATGTTCGAGAGATTCTTCAGAATTTTATTACCAACGCCATCAAGTACACCGAGACCGGCGGAGTCGTGGTTGGTGCCCGCAACAAAGAGAACGGGATTGAATTTTGGGTAGCCGATACCGGGATTGGCATTAGTAAAAGCGACCAAGAGAAAGTCTATGATAAATTTTTTCGCAGCGAGGATTACCGCACCAGAGAGAACAATGGTACCGGACTTGGTTTGTACGTAACGATGAAGCTGGCCCGACTCATCCACGCCGAAATTAACTTACAAAGTGAGCTCAATAAAGGCTCAACCTTTACGGTCTTCATCCCAAATCTTCAGTAGGCTTGTCGCCAAAGTACTTGTCTCGCACCACCCAAAGTGCTCCAGATACCGCAGTGAACACACAGCCTAGGGTGAACCCAAGCGAATCTGATGGATTGCTCGCATCAATCGACTCGACAATCATTGATAAGCCAACAATTAACGAGCCGCAGGCCGCTAGATCTAAGTAGCCCGCCATACGCTCATCTTCCAAAAGGTTAACTTCTTCAGGGAAATTATTTTGGACTATTTCCATAAACTCTCGGTGTTCATCATATTTGGCCATTCGAAGTACTATAGCATGCTTGAAACCACCGAGAATATGGCGTTGACAATACTTGGCTTTAAGGGGTATACTTGACAAGTCAGGCATCTATCTTTAGTGATAGATGTTTTTAATTGGGGAGATATTGTGGCAGAAGCAGATTCTACGTCCAGCAGCAAAAAAAAGCGACAGCTAAAAAGCTCAACTGTTCGAGAAAAGACCGAACAGGCGGCAAACAAGCCCGCCAAACCACGTCGACTTAAAAAGACGGCTTCATCTGTTACAAAACCCCTCAAAGCTGCAAGTGTAGTTGGCAAGAAAGAAGTGTACTTGCCAATGCCAGACAACAAAGCCGGACGTTTTTTGAACAAGCGGCGAAGTTTTATCCCACGATACTTTCGTGAAGCCTGGCGCGAATTACGCCAAGTTACGTGGCCAAACCGCAAAGAAACAATCAAATTAACAACCGCCGTAATTATATTTGCCGTCGGCTTTGCCGCACTCATCGGCATCGTAGACTACGGATTAGACAAAATCTTTAAGAACATTTTACTGTAAACAATTGAGAACACAGGAGCAGACATGAGTAAACGGTATGACACCAGCAAACAATGGTACGCCATCCACACCTACAGTGGTTATGAAGAGAAAGTGGCAGAAAGTATCCGCCAGCGTGCTGATAGTTTAGACATGAAAGACAAGATCTTTCAGGTTTTAGTACCCAAAGAGAAAATGATCGAAGTCAAGAACGGTAAACGAAAAGTTGTCGAAAAGCGCATCTTCCAGGGTTATGTATTGGTAGAAATGAAGATGAGCGAAGACGCCTGGTATATTGTTCGAAACACTCCATCTGTAACCGGCTTTGTTGGCAGCGGTTCTGAGCCTACCCCCGTAGAGCCAGAAGAAATGGAAAAGATCATGAAGCGCATGGGCCGCGCTGAACCTAAGCACAAAATCGACTTTAATGTGGGCGAAGTGGTTAACATTACAGATGGTCCGTTTAAAGGGTTCGATGGCAGTATTAACGAAATTGATGCCCAAAAGGGCAAGCTCAAAGTCTTGGTGAACATGTTTGGCCGCGAAACACCGGTCGAGCTTGACAGCTTGCAGGTAAAGCGAGTCTAGCATGACGCCCGAACGTCCTGAACAAAATGCCGAACAGGGCTATGTGGAATGGCCAGTTGTGCGGGACATCGCGCTAGGTGTAGGCGGTGTGAGTTTATTTGCCTACGGATTAGAAGTTGGCAGCCTTATAGCGGGCGGTGTGGGTGTTGGGATGGCAGTTGTTGCTGTCGTTGATATTATGCGAAACGATGGACAACAGAGGTCAGATACTGTATAATAACGTGGTTACGCACATTTCTGGATAGCTTCACCAGAATTTTGCAAGGAGATACTAATGGCAAAAAAGATTACTGCTAATTTAAAAATGAAAATCCCGGCTGGCAAAGCCAGTGCCGCGCCGCCCGTGGGAAGCACCCTTGGGCAATATGGCGTCAATATGATGGATTTCATCACCCCATTTAATGATCAGACGAAAGAGTTAAAGGGTACTGTTACCGCCCACATTACAATCTATGAAGACCGTACTATGGACTTTCGGGTTGTAAGTCAGCCAACTGATGATTTGATCCGCGCTAAGTTAGG
>CAZBRC010000055.1:0-5147 GCA_964494415.1 uncultured Candidatus Saccharibacteria bacterium | reverse complement strand
AACCGATCACCTTTACCAGCGTGACGCCAGGAAAAGGTGCTTGGCCTGGACTAGATCTTTGCGGGGTGGAAGGTCAACGCGTACATGCTATACTTGATCATATTGTCGTTGCCAATGGCGGCATTGGTGGCGGCAAGTTCCAGCTCGAGTGGAAATGTCAGTAGTTTACAGGGTCAAACTGGAGCTTTGTCACTTTTGGGTACGGGCGGGCTATCTGTTAGCGCGGCCGGGAATAACATTACCCTCGCTTTACCGCAAAATCTGACGGTAACTTCAAACCCAATTTTTGCCGGCATGACAATCAGCAACTTAACGGGGAACAGCATTGTCGCTACGGATAGTAGCAGTGCTTTGCAATCAATTACACCAGCCGCTCCTGGTTTATGTTTGGTGAGTACAAGCGGGCTACCCACTTTCAGCTCTTGTGTGAGTGGTGGGGCGTCGGTTGCTTCGTTAGATGGTCTGTCTGGGGCACTGATTTTAGCGAACTCAAGTGGTTCTGGCTCTACGGTGACCATAGATAACGCCAGTACGAGCGCCAAAGGTATTGCTCAGTTTAACGCCACCAATTTTTCGGTTAGCAGTGGCGTTGTAAACACCATACAAGATATTGCCACCACCTCTACACCAACCTTTGCCGGTGTTCTGACCAGTTCATTAGACACGGCAAGTGCAGGCACGCTAACACTTGGAGCAACTAATGCGACGGCAATTAGCCTCAACCAAAACACCACGATTGCCAACAGTAAAAACTTAACGGTGTCAGGTGGAAACGTCTCACAAACTGGTACGGGTACGTTCAGCACTGGAACCGGGAACGTGACAATCAACGGTGCAACCACCATCACTAATGGGGCCAATCCGGCTGCTAACCAAAGTTTCACCCTCAATGGCACCGCTTTATTTAAACCAGTGGTGAATAGCTCAACGGCCTTTCAGATTCAAAATGCCAGCAGTGCACCGCTATTCACTGCAGATACGACAGGGACGCCAAACCTAATTACAAATGCCTCATTTTCCACTGATACCTCTGGGTGGGCATTTTTAAGCGTTCCGCCAGCACCGGGCGCGGGCACATACACCTTTGAACAAACCCCCGATGACTCGGTAGACCCCGGTGGAGCCTCATTACGTATTGTGAACGTTAGCCCCATAACAGTTTCTGGTCCAGCCTATGCAGTCACTCTGACGAATGGTCAAAAATACACATTAACATTTAAGGCAAAAACAGCTTCAACATCTGGTACGCCTAAACTGACCTTCGGTTATTACACCGGAAGTGACCTAACAACTCGTACTGAACCAGCCAATAGTTCTGCTGCGCCATGTCAAACCAACAATAAGGTGATGAACGTCTCTTGGACTACTTATAGTTGTACCTTTACGGTTAGTGGTGGAAATGCCAGCGGGATCTACATTCGTACCAGTAAAGCAGCCCAAGAATGGTATTTAGATGGTTTGGCTCTACAAACTGGCGTGTACCAACCAATTAACAATGGCATCGTCAATGTTTCGGCCTCTCAATTAATTTATACCGACTCGTCCACGGCTTTCCAGGTTCAGAACCCAAACAATACGTATCCTGTGCTCAATGTTGATACATCGGCTGGTACGACATTGTTCCGAACTACCGCCAACGACAACATCGCCCTCGCAGTACAAAACGCCGATGGTTCACAAGTATTCAGCGTCAAAGCCGGCGTTAACGGAAACCTGGGTAACTGGAAGATATCTACGAGCAATGTTGCGAATACGGCACCTAGAGCCCGGGCACGATTCCAGGCAACAACTGCCGTAAACGGTGATACCTACGGTTATGTCATTGGAGGCACCAATGCCGATACGCTAGAACTTAACACTGTCCAGTACGCAAAATTAACGGGGACAGGTACCGAGACCTGGATTGCTGGTAATAACAGTGGCTTGCCACAGGTTAAGGGTCACGCGGTGGTGTCGGCCAAAGGCTTCCTGTATGTAATTGGTGGAGCGGATACGGGCAACAGCGCTCTTTCGACTGTCTACTACAACAAGGTAGGTTCGAACGGAAATCCATCCAATGCGTCCTGGGTAACGACCAGTGCATTAAACACAGCCAGGTCAAGAATTCAGGCGGTGTATTATCAGAACTATATCTATGTATTTGGTGGCGCTAGCCCCAATGACAGTAGTGGTGCAATTAATACAGTTGAGCGTGCCCAAGTCCATGCCGATGGTACACTTGGTGGCTGGAGTACCATTGGGACATTGCCCAAAACCCTTCATTCGTACGCAGCTGCTGTCAGCAATGGCTATATTTACCTTGCTGGCGGGCAGACCTCAGACGCACCGGCTGGAAAGGTGAGTGAAGTGTACTTTAGTCAGATAGCGAATGATGGCTCATTAGGTGGCTGGACTCCCGATGATTCACTTCCTCAAGCACTTTCTAACGCCACCATGGCCATTCACAACGGCTACATGTATGTCTTAGGCGGCAGTGGCACATCTACATTAAGCACTGTATATTATGGAGCCATCACTCCGGGAGCGGGTGTTGATAGCTGGTCTACTTCAACAATGACGGATCAAAATGGTACGGCCAAAACCAGATCTACTGCCGGAACCTTTGTGTACAACGGAATAATTTATGTGCTGGGTGGATCTTCTGGCGGAAACGGTGTGTCAACGTACTTGTACGCTTCGGCAGGTGGAAACTCTACTATGGTTTCTGTCGCCGGTGGGTTGTCGGTAAGCGCAGATGCAACCTTTAGCGGATCATTAACCGTAGCCAATAATCTCGATACAGAGTCTGCCTTCTCGGTTAATAATTCTTCTGGTGGCAACTTGTTGAACGTCGATACGCTCAAATCCAACGTCACCATTAATGGTGTTAACTCAGGTGAATTACATAACTGGTTGACCACAACCTCGCTGAGCTCAGGATTGGCTGGTCATGGTGCAGTGGCAGTTAACGGGTATATGTATGCCATATCAGGGGGAACTTCTAAGAAGGTTTACTATTCAAAAATTAAGACGGATGGCTCACTTGGAAGTTGGACTGACAACTACACCACTGGTGGAGTTGATCTGCCTGATTACAAAAACTTTAATATTTCTGTAACATCCAACGGCTACATCTATGTGATTGGTGGGTATGATTCCGGGAGTGGTACCAGTCCAACCAATACGATTTACTACGCAAAACCCAACATTGACGGAAGTATCTCGGCATGGCGAACTGCTTCGAGCACATTAATAACCTCCACAGCCGCCGCCTCAGCCACCATTGCTAACGGGTACCTGTATGTGGCGGGTGGTGCCAGTTCGTTCTCGTCCGGCAAACCAGCTTCACCTATAACAGCAGTACAGTATGCTAAGTTAAACCCGGATGGGTCACTAACCGCATTTAGCTCGGGCACGGCATTGCCGTACGCTCGAATGGGCGGTGCTGCCACAGTAGCGAACGGGTATTTATACTTTGATGGCGGTGCCGATAGCAATGGAAATGCCGTGCCCAACACCATACCGAGCGCCGGAGCAAGTAACTCTATCTCGTTGTACTACTCGCCACTCTCTACCACTAATGGCTCCATCGGTGCTTGGACCGGTAACAGTAGTAGCCCAGACACCAAAGCCTATCACACCAGCTTTGTGTTGAATGGATACATATATTTGGTAGGTGGAACTGATACAACGTATGGAAGTGCCGGCACCACCACGATAGACTATGGAAAACTAGAGTCTGATGGTTCTGTTAACCAATGGTTCTCGACCGTCGATCAATTATCGGACTTCGTGCACGGGCACGCCACAGTTGTGGCAAACGGTTACGTCTATGTGATAGGAGGATATGGCCCTTCAAGCGTTGTGATGTATTCGACCGCCTCGCGTGTGCAAATTGGCGGTTCACTTGACTTGGTAGGCTTGGGTAGTCGAACCTTGTCTGACGCCGGTGGTGGTGGCGAATTAACAGCTGGTAATACCACGATTGTTGGTACCCTTGACGTGCGAAACGCCGCTAACTTCAGCCAGTCGCTGGCCATAAACGGCACGCTTACAGCCCACGATGATGTACTCTTCCAGAGCGATGGTGATTCGAGCAATGCCTTCCAGGTCCAAAACAGTAGTGGCACAGTCTTACTCGGAGTTGACGCTGCCGCCGGTCACGTCAATGTGAACGCCGACATGCTGTTTGATGATGCCAACAAAATAAGCGTGAACAGCATAGAGCATACCGGTGCGGGCGAGGACTTTAGCATTGATGCTGGCAATGATGTAATTACCTTTACGGCGGGTGGGCGCAGCTTTATTTTCCCCACGACTGGTCCTAGTTCTCAGACCATTTGTACCACTGGTATTAGTTGTGCCTCCGGTGGTGGCCAGGCTGTATTGCTTGCTCAGGGCACCGCCCAAACCAACAACACCACCGATTCTTCGATCTTCATTAATAACACCAGCACCGGTAAACACCTTCAGCTGCAAAGCTCCGGCGCGGATGTATTTGTGGTTGATACCGATGGCAAATTAAGCCTCGGGAATGCCGGTACTATCAGCGGACAAATCGTCTTTTATGACAGCGGCAGTAGCTACACGGTTACACTGAAGCCCACAGCACCGAGTACCCTAACCGGTGATCGTACTATAACGTTCCCGGATGCCTCTGGTCAGATTTGTTTGACCTCTGGCAACTGTGCAGGTAGCGGTAGTGGTGTTACGGCTGGTACGCCAGGCACAGCAAACACGATTGCCAAATTCACCGCCGGCCAAGACATCGGTAATTCAAATATAACTGACGACGGTACCACCGTTGCCATCCAGGGTAACAATGGCTTAGTTGTCGGCACCAATGCCATAACTGGTCAGGTAGGCTTAAAGAACGGCAGTTACACAGCTATCCTGCAGCCAGGCGCATTAACAAATGACACCATTTATAGTTTGCCAAGCGGATCTGGCTCAGCGCAAACTATCTGTACTACCTCTGGTAACTGTTTTGGGGCTGGTAGCGGTAATGACCTGCAAAACGCCTATGCTGCCGGCAATACTATCACGACCTCTAACAGCCGTGATATCTCGTTTGCGCTGTCTGACACCACCACCGACTCGAGCTTTATTGTGAACATACAGGGTACCGGGAACACCATCAAGTTCCAGGACGGCGGTACGGATATATT
>CAZBRC010000054.1:0-5286 GCA_964494415.1 uncultured Candidatus Saccharibacteria bacterium | reverse complement strand
TGCACGCCGGCGGTAAATTTGGCGGCGGCGGATATAAGGTGTCTGGTGGTCTTCACGGTGTGGGTGTCAGTGTGGTTAACGCCCTCTCGACCAAGTTGCAAGTGACTGTTTTTAGAGACGGCCAGGTTTACACGCAAAGTTATGAGCGCGGTACACCTACCAGCAAGCTAGAGGTTACTGGTAAAACTGATAAAACCGGTACCGAGATTACCTTTTATCCGGACGACACAATCTTTAAAGACGGCATTGTCTTTAACCCAGAGTTAATTCTTGACCGCCTTCGCCATGCCGCCTACCTGACTAAAGGGATTCACACCTCGCTGGTAAATCAAAAGAACGGCCAGCGCTACGGCTTTTACTTTGAAGGTGGTATCCAGAGCTACGTTAAGCACCTCAACATCGGTAAAGATGTGGTTGACGAAGATATCTTTTACGTCGACAAGCCGGTTGAAGATTGTGAAGTCGAAGTAGCGCTGCAATACACCGATGCTTTCTCGGAGACCATTAAAGCTTTTGCTAACAACGTCGTTAACCCCGAAGGTGGGACTCACCTGACTGGTTTCCGCACGGCGCTGACCCGTGTCATTAATGAATACGCTCGCAAGAACGGCTTACTCAAAGAAAAAGAAGAAAACCTGACCGGCGAAGACACCCGCGAAGGCCTGACGGCGGTGATCTTAGTTAAGTTGCCAGATCCGCAGTTCGAGGGTCAGACCAAGGGCAAACTCGGCAACCCAGAGATACAGGGCTATGTTACCCAAGTAATGAATGAGTACCTCTCGTATTACCTAGAAGAACACCCCGCTGTTGCCCGCAAAATTGTTGGTAAGGCGCTGTTAGCTGCCCGCGCCCGCAAGGCTGCTCGTGCCGCCCGTGACAACATTATTCGTAAGGGTGTGCTCGAAGGCTCTGGTTTGCCAGGGAAGTTGGCGGACTGTTCGTCAAAGGACCCAGACAATTCAGAACTCTATATTGTAGAGGGTGACTCGGCTGGTGGTTCGGCCAAGGTTGGTCGCGACAGCAAAACACAGGCGATTCTGCCGTTGCGTGGTAAGGTGTTGAACGTAGAACGGGCCCGATTAGACAAGATGTTGGCTAACAACGAAATCGTAACCTTGATTAAAGCCTTGGGTGTGGGTATCGAAGAGCAATTTGATATCCGTGGTTTGCGGTATGGCCGCATTATTATTATGGCCGACGCCGACGTTGACGGCAGCCACATCAACACGCTGCTGCTGACCTTTTTCTTCCGTCACATGCGTGAAGTAATCGATGGCGGCCACCTGTTTTTGGCCAAACCACCACTGTTTGAGCTGGTAAAACAAGGACGCAAGAACAGTGTGTTTGTGTATGACGAAGCCGACCTAGACCGCGTACTAGAGAGGACGATTGCCGACCGCAAAAAAGCCGGCACCAAAGTAGCCACCGATGACGAGGGCTATAAGCAAGCTGGTTTTGTAGAACAGAAGCGTTATAAAGGTTTGGGTGAAATGAATGCCGATCAGCTCTGGGATACCACTATGAACCCCGAGAACCGTGTGCTGGTTGAGGTGAAGTTGGAAGATGCCGAAAAAGCTGACGCCATCTTTAACAAGCTGATGGGCTCAGAGGTAGAGTTACGTAAAAACTTTATTCAAACGCACGCCCGTTTCGTAAAGGACCTGGATATTTAGTATGGACGACGAACACAACGCCAATAACCAGACACCAACCGATATGCCGGCCGATGATGACAACCAGGCCTTAAATCAAACGCCAGAACAGGCTCAAGAAGCGGCCGAGGAAGAGATTATGGGCCTTGACCCAACTGTAGAGATCGTGAAATCAGACCACTCACGGACCGTAGAGCGTCGCAGCGTTGAGAACATTATGGAGGACAGCTACCTCCGATACTCAATGAGTGTGATTGTGGCCCGTGCCTTACCAGATGTGCGTGATGGCCTTAAGCCCGTACACCGCCGCATCTTATACACCATGCTCGAAGAAGGTATCCGCCCTGGCGGCAAATACCGCAAGAGCGCCAACGTTACCGGTACAGTTATGGCCAAGTACCACCCACACGGTAACGTGGCCATTTATGACGCTATGGTGCGCTTGGCTCAACCGTGGTCGCTGCGTTATCCACTCGTCGACGGGCAAGGTAACTTTGGTAGCATGGATGGTGACCCGCCCGCCGCCGAGCGTTACACCGAGGCCCGTATGGCCAAAGCTGCTGAGGAGTTGCTGGTTGATATCGACAAAGAAACGGTTGATTTTATTGACACCTACGATGGTGAGCGCAAAGAACCATCGGTCTTGCCAGCCAAGCTACCCAACTTATTACTGAACGGACAAATGGGTATTGCCGTTGGTATGGCTACCAATATCCCACCGCACAATATCAGTGAAATTATCGATGCTACCGTTTTGCTTATCGACAAGCCAGACGCCACCTTGGATGATCTGTTAGAGCACGTCAAGGGCCCTGATTTCCCAACCGGTGGCGTCGTCTACGGTAAAGAATCAATCCGCAGCGCTTTTGCCACTGGTAAGGGCGGGGTCGTGGTGCGCGGTGTGGCCGAGATCGAAGAAGCCGCCAAAGGTAAGCAGCGCATCGTTATTACAGAGGTGCCATATACCGTCAGCCCGGCCTCATTCTTGGTGAAGGTGGCTGACCTTGTCCACGATAAAAAGCTGACCGGAATCTCTGATGTGCGTGACGAGAGTGCTCGCGGTGACGTTCGCCTGGTCATTGATCTTAAAAAGGATGCCTATCCTAAGAAGTTGCTCAACCAACTCTTTAAACTGACCACGTTGCAACAAACTTTCCACTACAACATGCTCGCGTTGGTTGACGGGATTCAGCCACGTGTGCTGGGGCTGCAAGACATTCTGCAGGAATACATTAAGCACCGACAGTTAGTGGTGCGACGTCGCACCGAGTATGAGCTCAAGAAGGCCAAGGCTCGCGCTCACATCCTGGAAGGCCTCAAGATTGCCTTGGACCACATCGATGAGGTGATTGCGACTATTCGAGCCTCTCAGACCACTGAAGAAGCTCAAGAGAACCTCATTAAGAAGTTCAAACTGAGTGAGTTACAGGCTCGCGCTATATTGTCGATGCAATTGCGCGCCTTGGCTGGCCTGGAGCGCAAAAAGATCGAAGACGAGCTGGCCGAGTTACTCAAATTGATCGCGCATTTAGAAGGCGTTTTGGCCGACGAAAAGAAAATCCTCAAAATTATCAAAGACGAATTAGCCGACCTAAAGAAGCAATTTGGTGACGAGCGCCGCACTAAAATTATCCCCAACGAGCTGGGCAGAATGAGCGACGAAGACCTGATTCCGGACGAACAAGTTGTCGTAACCCTGACATCAGCTAACTACATCAAACGTTCGCAAATCGCCGATTACCGCAAGCAGAATCGCGGCGGTAAGGGCAAACGTGGGATGGCCACACGAGAAGAAGACGCCATCGAACACGTTGTAAACGCCTCAACACATGACTTCCTACTGTTCTTCACAAACCGTGGCCGGGTCTTCCGACTAAAGACCTACGAAGTGCCAGCTGCTAGCCTCAGTGCTAAAGGCATCGCCCTGGTCAACTTGCTGCAACTACAGCCCGAAGAGCGGGTGAGTTCCATCATCAATGTTAGCAAGGGAGACAAAGAAGTCGGCGATAAAGGCCACCTGTTTATGTGTACGGTCCGCGGCGTGGTTAAGAAGACGTTGTTTGAACAATATCGCAACGTGCGGGCGACCGGCCTGATTGCCATTAACCTGGATCAAGGTGATGAATTGCGCTGGATCCGCATGACTACCGGCGACGACGAAATCGTGATTTCCACCTCACTTGGCCAAGCCATTCGCTTCCACGAAAAAGACGTCCGGCCGATGGGACGCGTATCTCGAGGTGTACGGGGTATCCGTTTACGCACTGGTGACCAAGTAATTGGCATGGATACCGTCAAAGCCGGCTCATCAATCTTTGTCATCAGCAAGTTTGGCTACGGTAAACGCACCAAGATCGACCAGTTCACACCTCACGCCAGGGGTGGCGTCGGCATCCGTTCGGCAGTCGTAAACACTAAGACCGGCAATCTGGTAGGTGTAAAGACGCTGTCTGAGGATGATGGCCAAGAAGTGATCATTATTTCGCAACAGGGCCAGACGATTCGGCTGGGTATCAAAGATATCCCATCACTCGGTCGGGCTACTCAAGGTGTTCGCATTATGCGCCTCAATGACGGTGACGAAGTCGTCTCCTTAGCACTTGTCGACAAGGCCGACGAAGACGACGAACCCGAGCCCACAGCTCTACCGCTCGAAACAGAGTAAACGCTCGTGCTTGCAATCTGTTAGGGTCTATCCCACAATGACGTCAGAAATAACCGGAGATATACAATGGGTATCGAAAACCATGGTGAGCTACGCCAGTCGCTTTTAGAGGTGACCAATGCCGCCCGGGAGTGCAGGCAAGCAGAAGCGCGGGCTCAAAACGAAGCAGAACAGAGGCAGTGGGAGGTTCGTGACGCCGCAAATTGGCAAGCAGCCAAAGAGTACGTGAAAGGCAACTTTAACAAAACGCAGGCAGAAGTGGCCGAAAAACTACAACGGGCAGCAGCGAGAGGCGAAGTAAAAGTACTAGAGCGATGGACAATACTAAATAGGGGTGACCTCCCCGCGGCATCTACCGGTGAAATGATTAAGCATGTGCTCATGCGCGATAGGCTAGTTAGCCATTTTACAGATCTGGGCCTAGCGGTTGATCCTATAGAAGAACCATTCCTAGTAGCAGTAACTCCGAATGCCGAACCTTCAATTGAAGTGGGTATGGTGGTGGGCTTAGAGATCGGCTGGGATGACGACCCTTCAACTTCGTAGTATTTAGCACAACCTTATTGGCTAGATAACACTTGACAGTACGTCAGTCACCAGATAAGATTGAATGACGCTGTTTGGGTGGCCTACTATTTAGGTGTCAAAGCACCAGGGTGATCCATCAGTGAGTGAACGTTAAAAATTGAATAGTGCAAATCTAGTAACCTGGACCCCCACAGGTCTTGGTTACATCAACGTCAGTTCATTTTGAATTGTTTTAACAGACAAATTCTTTTTTGGAGAGTTTGATCCTGGCTCAGGATGAACGCTGGCGGCGTGCCTAATACATGCAAGTCGAGCGGTAAGGTCTCCACAGTTTGCTTAAGCGAAAGTTTGAGCAAATCGTGGAGATACACGAGCGGCGGACGGCTGAGTAACGCGTAGGAACGTACCCCAAAGTGAGGGATAAGCACCGGAAACGGTGTC
>CAZBRC010000053.1:2051-5387 GCA_964494415.1 uncultured Candidatus Saccharibacteria bacterium | reverse complement strand
TTTTGTGTAAAATGTGGTACAATTGCCCTGCTAGAAGAGGCTGCTACCCTGTTAAGTGTTAATAAGGTTAGGTTCTAGAAAAAATTTAAGTGCGTTGAGGAGCAGCCCTGGTCTTGTTGCCAGAATCCCCAAAACGATAAGGAGAAATAATGGCAACTAATTTATTTGTAGGCTCTCTGTCTTGGGGAGTTAACGACGACCAACTTAAGGAGTTTTTCTCTTCTTGCGGTACTGTTGTATCAGCAAAAGTTATTGTCGACCGCGACACCAACCGCTCTAAGGGCTTTGGTTTTGTAGAAATGTCGAGCGATGACGAAGCTGCTAAGGCTATCCAAGAGTTGAACAACAAAGAGTTGGACGGCCGTGCTATCACCGTGAACGAAGCTCGTCCACGCGAAGAGCGCCCTCGCAACTAAGCTTGCGCCAGCAATTTTAAATTGCGCTTAAAAAGGCCCCAAAAGGGGTCTTTTTATTATGGATAAGCTTGACTGGTTTGCTCAGACTGTTAGGCTGGGAGTAAGATGTTGCAAAAAACAAAAGAACTGGCCTCTAGACTCTTGCCGCGCCAACAGGTGTTGACGGCTGATGAGCTGGTTGAGGCCCGTGATTATATCGACAAGTATTGGAAAAAGTTAACCCATTACCACCCTAAAGACGACAGTGCGCTGATAGGCGTACCCCATAAGTATCTGGTGCCGTCTTACGAAGAAGGCCATGAGTTTGACTATGAAGAGCTATTTTATTGGGACAGCTACTTTATGGTGCAAGGTTTGTTCGACGACGAGAACAAAGAGCTAGTCGTTGGGATATTAGAGAATTTCTTCAGTATTTTTAAACGATTTAAGATTATACCCAATGCTTCGAGATTATATTATGTCAGCCGCTCTCAGCCACCGTTTTTGAGTAGCTTCATTTGGCAAGCCTACGATACGTACAAACTTGGTGATAAATGGCTGGCCGAAGCTATAAAGATTGCCCAAGAAGAATACGAAACCGTTTGGATGGGGACTCGTAAACCTAACGCCCGGCAAGTGTATCGTGGCTTAAGTAGGTATTACGACTTCAACTACATCAACGATATTGCCGAAACGGAGAGTGGTTGGGATATGACAACGCGTTTTAATCGCCGTTGTCTCGATTATCTGGCGGTCGACCTAAATGCTTTGTTGTACAAATACGAAACCGACATCGGTAAGTTTTATGCTCAGCGTGGCAAGAAGAAAGAGGCTCTCAAATGGGAGGTGGCCGCCAAGCACCGTGCCGCCACCATGAAAGAGCTGATGTGGGATCCGGGCCGCGGCCTGTATTATGACTACAACTACGTCAAGGAACGGCGGGGCAACGTGGCCTCGTTGGCTAGCTTCTACCCGATGTGGGCCGGTATGGTCGACGACAAACAGGCCGCGCAGATGGTCAAAGCCCTCCGTCGGTTCGAAAACCGCGGCGGCTTGGCGGCCACCGAAAGCCAGCCATTAAATCAGCTGGTACCGGGTAGTATGCCAACCCAGTGGGCCTATCCTAATGGCTGGGCGCCGTTACACTTTTTGGTGATTGAAGGGTTGGAACGCTATGGGTATCACGAAGACGCCAAACGAATTGCCCATAAATGGCTACGAACTAACTTAAACTGGTTTAACCAGCACGGCATATTCTTAGAAAAATATAATGTGGTATCACCCGACAAGCCGCCTGCTAAAGGGGTGTATCCAGCGCAGACTGGTTTTGGCTGGACTAATGCGGTCTTTGAATACCTTTGCCAAAACTACGTTGATAAAGATTAGATTTTTATAAATCCTGTATTGCCGGTTTAAGACTCCTCTGGAAGAGGAACCAGGGACCGGCGGCCCTTGTGGTACGAGTGTTCTGTGTCAGCCCAGGAGTGTGATGAATCCTCCTTCGAAGTCAGGGTTCTCCTTCTGGAAGTCCGCGCCATGCCCGAGCGGTTCATCGACTGCGATGGGCAGGCCCTGGTACTGCGGAGGGATGTCGTTCACCGGGAACGCCGCCACGTCGATGGTGCACAGGGCGTGTACTCGCGGCACGCTGAGCGAATCCGGTGTTGCACCCGATACCCCGGCGAGGGTTGCCACAGCGAGCACGTCGCAGTCCAGCCGCCGAGCTTCGGCGATGACCTTCTTGGTCGTGCCGCCCTGGGAGATGCGATCGTTGAGGATCACCACCTTCTTGCCCGCGACGGCAGCTTCGTAGCCGTTGCGCTCGATGTGGTACGTGCTGTCGGCACCGTCACCGTGCTTGTCGGCCCAGACCGCGATGGTCGGGTAGTTGTAGTCCCTGGCCAGCAGCGAGGCGTGCTCGAGGAGCACGATGTCTCCCGTCGCGGGGCAGATGAACCCCTCAGCCTCGCCCAGGAACGGCCCGACCAGCTGCGCGGTGAGATCCCACACGATGTCCGAGTAGGGGTAGATCACCTCGCAGTTGACGTAGCCGTTGAGGAGGTTGCCCGTCGTTGAGACGAAGAGGCAGCCTCTATCCAGGAAGACCCCATTGTGGTCTTCTAGGACCTGTCGTGCGTCGAGCGTCATGCGCCCGTCCTTTCCGACCCGAAGGTCTTGTGTCAGACCGCGGCGAGTGCCTCGGTGATGTCGATGTTGGTCTGGTTGACCGCCTTGGAAGTGGCGATGTACAGACCCTGGGTGTCGGTCACCTGGATGGGCTCGCCGTTGGCGTCGGTGGCCTTCAGGTAGGCATACAGGATGCCGCTGGAGCTGTTGATGACCATGCCGCCACCGGTGCTGTCGCGACCGTTACGGATGACCTGCTCGACGTCGCCGCCTTGCGTACCGACGCCCGGGATGAGCAGCGGCAGCTTGTCGCCGACAATCTGGCGGACCAGACCGAGCTCCTCCGGGTAGGTAGCACCCACCACCAGGCCACAGCTGCCTCGCTCGCTCCACGACTCGGCCACCCGACGGGCAACCAGGCGGTAGAGGGGCATGGGCACGGGGTTGAGCACAACCGAATCCTCCGCCATGTCGATCTTGCATTCCCTCATGTACTCCTCGGGAGTGCTGTAGATCTTGTTGCGACGAGGATCGTGGTAGGCAGTGCCCGCGAAGTCCTGGAACTCGCCGGCGCCCGGGTTGGACGTGCGGCACAGGACGAAGCAGGTGGTGTCGTTCGCCTTCAGGAACGGCGTCATGGCCTCCAGTCCCAGGTAGGGGTGGATGGTGATGCCCTCGACGGCCAGGTCGAGCGCCACCGCCACGTAGGCCTCGTTGGTGTTGCCGATGTCGCCGCGCTTGAAGTCGAGGATGATCGGCACCGTGGGAGCGACGGAACGGATGTGGGCGATGACTCGCCTCAGGGTAGCCGGGC
>CAZBRC010000053.1:0-2041 GCA_964494415.1 uncultured Candidatus Saccharibacteria bacterium | reverse complement strand
GCCGGGCCGTCGTCGCCGAGCTGCTCGAAGAAGGCCGAGTTGGGCTTGTAGGCCGAGGCGTGGCCGTGCGTGGCGTTGACCACCAGGCACAGGAAGTTGTAGACGCGCTCGGCGTCGGTCTCTCCCTCCACGAACCCCGGGATCTTCTTGAGGTCGGGATCGAGCCCGACGCAGACGTACGCGCCGCTTGCCCAGCGGGCAGCCAGCATGTCGGTGAATTTGGACACGGTTTTCTCACTCTCTCGTGATGGGAAGGGGCTTTCTTGGACCACAGAACTCTCAAGTCCAGAGGTCATTGTAGGCCAAACTGTATACAATCCAAAGGTTAAGCGTGTTCGCGGCAATCAACAGTTAATCATCTGTTACAATAGGTGTATGACAAACCTAACCTACATTCACTGCCAGCGCATGATGCCCAGCCGGGGCTGTTAGGTTATTTCTCTTTTCATTTATTAAGCATAAACAGGTAAAATTAAACCGATAGGTATCAACAATGAATTATTATGTAACGACCTCTATTCCCTATGTTAACGACGTACCCCACATTGGCCACGCCATGGAGTTGTTGCAGGCTGACGTCTTAGCCCGTGCCGCGCGCGCCGACAAAACCCCGGTCATCTTTACTACCGGCACCGACGAGCACGGCGGCAAAATTGCCGAAAAAGCGGCAGAGCTTAAAATCACGCCCAAAGCTTACGCCGACCAGGTTAGTAAAAAGTTCCAAGAACTCAACAAAGTGCTCAACCTGAGCAACGATCGTTTTATACGAACCACCGACCCTGGCCACGAGCAACGCGCTCAAATCATCTGGAAAAACCTCGCCAAAGACATCTATAAGGGCTCATACGAAGGCTGGTACTGTACCGGTTGCGAAGCCTTTGTAACTGATGCGGTTGCCAAAGAAAACAAGGGTACTTGCCCCCATCACAACAAGCCCTACGAAAAGCTCAAAGAAGAAAACTACTTCTTTAAGTTGACCAAATATGCCCCGCAAATTCAAAAGGCTATCGACGATGGTAGCTTCCGGATTCTACCGGCCAGTCGCCGTCACGAAATCATGGCTGTTTTTAAAGCGGGCATCGAGGACATTAGTATCTCGCGGCCCAAAGAAAAAATCGCCTGGGGCATCCCGGTGCCGGGTGACGCAAAGCAGGTCATGTATGTGTGGTTCGAAGCGCTGATGAACTATATAACCGTTCTCGGCTATCCAGAACACGAAGATTTTAAGAAGTTCTGGCCAGCTAACGTGCAAGTTGTCGGCAAAGACATCCTCCGCTTTCATGCTGCCATCTGGCCGGGCATGCTATTGGCGCTTGGCCTCAAGCTGCCACAGTCTTTGTATGTGCATGGCTTTATAACCGTCGAAGGCAAAAAGATGAGTAAAAGCCTTGGCAATGTGGTGGCGCCAGCTGATGTGGTCAAAGTCTATGGCACTGATGCCTTTCGCTACTACTTTTTGCGGCATATCCCCAGTTACGAGGACGGAGACTTCAGCTGGGAGCGCTTATTTCGGGCCTACAACAACGAGCTGGCCAACGAACTTGGTAACACCGTACAACGCACCGCCGCTATGATTACGCAGTATCAAAAGAGTATTATCGGCGAGATTCCGCCAGCTGAGCACGACATGGCGCAGTATCACAAAGCGCTCGAAGAGTTCCGCTTTGACCGTGCCCTTGACGAGGTCTGGGAGCAGGTGCGTGGCCTCAACCAGTACATCGAAGAACAAAAGCCCTGGGATCTTAAAAAGGCCGGTGACACAGATCATTTGCAAGAGGTACTGGCTTATCAGGTGAGCTGTTTGCTAGAGATTGCTGAGCTAATCGCGCCGTTCTTGCCAGATACAGCCGCCAAGATTCGGTATGTCTTTAGCGATGGAGTTATCCGTCCGCTACAAGGCACGCTGTTCCCCCGTAAAGACACGCAACCGTCGTTACCGCAGCCTAAGCCCTCAGAGGCGTAGGCCAAGCAACCCAGCTCGTTACCAGCCAAAGGTTTGCCAAATCAACCAGCGAGACGCCGCGGTAGTCCTGTAGGGACG
>CAZBRC010000052.1:0-5474 GCA_964494415.1 uncultured Candidatus Saccharibacteria bacterium | reverse complement strand
GCACTGCTCGCCGTTGACCCATTTCCATTTGAACTGAACCAACATACTCGGCGGGCACTTCAATAATTACTTCCTCAACTGGTTCCTCGGTTACGCCGTCTTTTTGACGGGTCACTACTTGCGGGCGTCCCACCTCAAACTCATATCCCTCACGACGCATGGCTTCGATTAATACACTCAGATGAAGCTCGCCACGACCACTTACCAAAAAGCCAATTCCCTGCTCTTCGACACGCAGGCCGACATTTGTTTCTAGCTCTTTATATAGTCGTTCACCAATTTGTCGGCTGGTGTTATATTCGCTCTCTTGGCCTTTGACGGGACTGGTATTTGGCCCAAGATAAATTTGTAGCGTCGGATCTTCAATTTCGATGACCGGCAGGGGTTGAGGATCTTGGGGGTCGGCAATAGTTTCACCAATTTGGGCTTCTGTCACTCCTGTTAGTTGCACGATATCACCGGCAACACCTTGGGGAACCTCAAACCGACTGACACCATGGCTCATAAACACCAGCTCTACTTTAGATTTTGCCTGACTACCATCGCGCTTACACAAAACTACTTGGTCACCAGCTTTTACCGTACCCTGAGTGATACGACCGATCGCATATTTGCCCTTGTAGTTATCCCATGCTAAGGCGGTGACCATCATCTGGAACGGCTTATCGAGCTCTATCTTGGGTGCTGGTATATCATGTATGATGGCCTGAAACAGTGGCTGCAAGTCAGCCTCAGCGTCGATATCAGCTGGCGGCGTGGTCCATGACTTGCCACTCCGGCCAACCGCGTAATACACCGGGTAATGAAGTTGATCTTCGTGCACCGCGAGTTCTAAGAATAAATCAGCCAGCTCGTCCTCGACTTCTTTAATACGACTGCCTGGTTTGTCGACTTTGTTAATAATAACGATGGGCTTTAGTTCGTTGGCCAAAGCTTTAGACAATACAAATTTGGTCTGCGGCATGGGGCCTTCTTGGGCATCGACAATCAGCAAACAGCCATCAGCCATATTTAAGGTACGCTCTACTTCACCGCTGAAGTCGGCGTGTCCCGGCGTATCGATAATGTTTATGCGGTACTCGCCATGCTGCACAGCCGTAACCTTTGCTGTAATCGTAATACCGCGCTCACGCTCCTGATCACCGCTGTCCATAATTAGTTCTTGGGTCATTTCTGCCTGGTTGTCACGAAACGTTTGGGACTGCTTTAAAAGACCATCAACTAAGGTGGTCTTACCGTGGTCGACGTGAGCTATAACAGCAATATTGCGGATTTTTTGGGGATCTTGAGTATGGGCCATAATAACAAAAAGCGCCAAACGCGCTCGCTTTCAGATGAATTATACCATAAGTATTAACTTACAGCAATGACTTCTTTGGGTGATACGAGGAGGTGAATGATGCAGGCTGGGCTGCCGCGCGACGACCGTTGGGTCGAATCGTCGCGCGGCAGCACCGTCACCTGCTTCGCGTCACTTCTGGACGACTCCGAGCGCCACCTGCACGGTGCAGTACGCCGGAGAGCCCTCGGGGTCCTGCATGTCGTGCAGCAGACGGAACTCGTCCCGCGTACGGTCGAGCACGTGGGTCTCGATGGCGTCGTGCGCGCTGTCGACGCCGGCGATCTGCCCGTGGGGCATCACCGTCTCGAGCACCGCGTAGGCCTCGCCGTCCAGCTCGTCGCCGGTGGGGAAGTAGGTCGCGTAGTCCGACTCACGGACCTTCGTGACCATGTCCTCGATCCAGCTGAGCGTCTTGGTCGCCAGCTCCCGATCGCAGCCCGACTCTCGCATGATTGCCGAGAGTGCCGCTTCGCGGGTGTCGACCGGTACTTGCACCGGTGCGACTGTCGCTGACGACCTCTTCAGGGTCGTTGGGGTCAAGATGACCACCTCCTCGTGTACACATCCACTGTTGGATGATGCTCACGATTATCTACCCCAAAAATACAGCTGTCAATAATAAGAAATGTGTAGCCGTAGACTAGTTTGGACATGGCTTAATATATATTGTATTGTATGTATTGATTTATGAGTTTTGAAATATATGAAGCACTAGAGGATGATGCCTTGCCCGCAATGCTGTCAGCAGTTGATAACGACGCATCAACCGGTGAGCAATCTGCAATTCCACACATCATCCTAGAGCTCACCAAAGCAACCCGTATACTTGACACTGATCAGATTGCTGTCACTACGGAAACTGTTCAGCTGTTGGTTAACTTAGGAGCTTCTGCGACGCCCACATTAGTCGAGACACAACGACCATCTGAGAATGAAGTTAGCCTCGACAGTAATGAAGCTTTACAAACACTAGAAGAAATCCGCAAGCAAATTAAAGAACTTGGGTATCGGGCGACTCTGTCTACTGACCATGAGGAACAAAATGAAATCACGAAGCAGTTAGTTAAATGTCACAACAAATTGAAAAATTTGCCAGAGAGCGATGCGACACTGCCCAAACTTAGCTCGCTTCGTGACCAATGCCATCATATAGTTTTAGATTTATATACTGATGCCGTGAATTACATTGTGCGTAAAAGATCAATGCCGGGCTACGACGAAGGTCTAACTGAAGCCGTTAAGTTTGGTTTACTAACAGCTTTCGACCGCTTTGACGAGACGAAAGGTGGTAGTTTCAACTCCTATGCATTTGTGCTTATGGATGGCGAAGCGTTGAAGAATGGCCGAGATACTCTACGCACAAAAGGCTTAAAGCGAACAGCATATGGGATCTACCCCACCCTGATGTCGTTGCAGGATCAAGGTTATGATGATGCTGAAATTGCCAAAAAACTTGGTAAAACCGCAAAGCAATTACAGAAAATACGTCAACAAATAGACTGGGCCCTTAATATAGAATCGCTAGATGGAACTTGGGATGATCCTGAACAAAGTTATGGGAATCCCTTAGATGTTTTACATCGTGACGATACTCCTGTGGAGGATGAGGTTACCCTGCTAGAATTAGATAATCATCTGTTAGCAGCTCTGCAGACTTCAAATTTCGACGAAAGAGATCTGGAAGTTCTTCGCTATTCCTTCGGCATCGTAAAGCGCCCAGATGGACAATTCATACAGATCAAAGATTTTGAACCATACCCACAGCACGAAATCGGCGAAATTATAGGTCATAGCCAAATGCATGTTTCTCGAATTCGCAAGAGATTGATAGATAGACTGTCGGAGTCATACTTCTCGCAACAAGGCATTTGATTATAATCGATTAGTGTTGTAAGGTATTAAACTAGTATGACAGCAGTAGATGGTGTGGGGCCGTTTGAGGCCTCGTTTAGTTTTGAATCACAGTCTGAAAGATTGTCTGCGCAAGCCAGTGAGGTTTTACAACTTATTCATGAGCTCACTCGACCGGACGCTCTTCAGAGTATTGAAAATACAGCGCAGCTTGTAACCTCTCTTGGTGCTGCAGCCATGTATCTTCAGCGCGGTAGTGACCAGTTGCGCCCTACTTTAGTCCCAACAGCCACAATAGATGTTGTTGCCGATCAACCGGCAATAGTAGAGTCAGCACCGCAATTAGATGAATTAGCCCCGTGCCAACCTATACCTGAATCTCAAGATCCTACTGATGAAGTCATCACGGCTTCTGTGCCAATATCAAATACCGAGGAAAATCTTCTGAAATTGGGCGCTGCCCCCACGCGGGAGGGATCGTCCCACGAGACTGAGTTGAACCTCGATAGAGTCGCTCAAAATAACGCTAAAGCCCGTGAGGCTTACGGGGACGGCGTGCGCACATTCATCCTGGAAGACGATGATTATTGCCAAATAGACGGTAAAACAATCCCAATTTGCCTACCGAAATCAAATCTAACTGCACAAGTTCAGCGAAAGAAGCTCTTGATTGCATTACTAAACAACGGTACACGTAGGTTATCTGCACCCGATTTTAAGCATATATTTAGTGGTTCACCTTCAAGCCCCGTTGCAAGGTTGGCTGAACACCTTTTAGACGAAAACGGAAACAGTATTGTTGTTATCGAACATCCTTCAGCAAAGCGCGCTTTCTATTCGCTAGCCCCTGATGTGGTTGTTAAAGATCTTCGTATAGCTCATTCCGAGAGCCAAGACTCGACAGTTTTGGTGGACGAAATAGCAAGTACCAAGTCGAGCATGACAACGACGGATTTGGATGGTGAAACTGACACACCAGAAGACGAGGCAAATCAAACGATAGAAGAACTGCCGGCAATGACCCGGAGCGTTAAGGTATTCCCTGATAGATTGCAAATTGGAGACGATGTGTTTGCACTGTACGAGGATGAGGATGAACTTCTTATGGCTTTAAAGGATGCTCCTCGTTTTATGGATGTAGAGGATGTGGCTGCTCTCGTTTTTCCTAATTTAGACACCGCAGATGAGACTGAGTTAGAAGAAGTGGGTGATCAGTTATTTGTACTATTTAAGCGTGGCTTGTTAGAAATTTCTTACCCCGACACGGCGAAGCCTGCATACAAAATTAATAATAATGCTAAGTCGGAAGTAGATCAAAAATATATTGTTGTTGTGGATAATCGCACTGTGCTACTAGACAACTTAGATATTGCTCTGTTGTCAATTTATGCTAAATCAAGGCATCCATTGAACCCAGGAGAAGCTGCCAAAAAGGTTGTTGATGGGTTTTTGCCACAGAATCAATATGACATTTCGGTACGAACCATTAAAAAGTACTTGGGTACCATGGGGTTGCTTTACAAAGAGCCGGGTAGCCCTGCTAGAACGCTGTCAAATTTAGCACGTTCGAGCCGCGAGCTCAGCAGCCTAATTAACGGCCAACAAATAGACCCAGAGCAACGCTCAGGAGCAGATATAACGGCCAGTTCCGAATTAGCTGGAAAGCCGAGTGCAACAGAAATACTGGAATCTACATTGCCCAAAACCGAGTTGTTTCTAGACTGCCTAGTTATTGGTGACGAAGTTAGAGCTTTTAACCAACACGAGAAGGAAGTTCTCGATCGTCTGAACTCCAATTTTGGAGTAGAAATATTAGAAGACGACCTAATAATGGATTATTACGGCGTCGTTAACTCTGAAACTCGGGAAGCTTACGGGGCAACTATTGGTTACTTCGTTAAAGAACTGATTGACACGGGTCATGTCTCGCGCATTAGACACGGCGGCAAATTTACCCTACGCCTGATCACGGCAGTGACCGGCAACTTCTAATTCTGAAGCTCATCTGTTATGATGAAGTCACAAGCTTCAAATAAAAACCGTGGCTACCAAAACAAAAATCAGTCGAATCCTAACTACTAAGCTTACTCTTAAGCCGTTGCTATTGTATGCAGCCGTAATTGTGGGTGGTAGCGCCTTGGTTGGTGGTACCCTACTGGCAAACCCGGGGCAGTTTAGTCGCAAAAAGGCGACAACTGTCGTGCAAACCACACAGACCACACCCACTCCCAAGACAACACCTAAGCCAGCACCTGCTCCAACTCCCACACCGGCCCCGCCC
>CAZBRC010000051.1:0-5527 GCA_964494415.1 uncultured Candidatus Saccharibacteria bacterium | reverse complement strand
ACTTCCTGTTGCTGCTGATTCTGGCACAATTGTGACAGCTGTTGGTGCCACACAGTATTACACAGGTGCAACCGTGGCTGCAGGAAACCAGGGTGCCTGGACTAACACTTCCCAGGTTCGTATTGTTACCGGTGCAGTTTGTAACGGTGCAGCAACCACTGGTGGTACAACTCGTCAAATGGCTGTGCAATATGGTCTAGAGCCAGCAACAGCCGCTTGTCAAAACGTTTAGTAAACGCTTGTTAAGCCTAAAACGACCCGTCAAAGGGTCGTTTTTGTATGATAAGATAACTCCATGATATTGCTTGTGGTTGGCTTGTTAGGCCTGTGTGCTGGTAGTTTTGTAAATGCGTTAGTTTGGCGCGTCTATGCTCAGCAAAACAAATCAGGGCGCCCAAAAAAAGCCACAGCTAAAGATCTATCCATAACCACTGGCCGCTCCATGTGCCCAGATTGCGGCCACACGCTGGCCTGGTACGATCTACTACCAGTAATCAGTTGGCTTATGCTCAAAGGCAAGTGCCGCTATTGCCATAAAGCTATCTCGTGGCAGTACCCGTTGGTTGAACTCGCCACAGCTGGGTTGTTCATCTGGTCCTATCTGGTGTGGGGGCAATCGTGGAATGGCTACCAGATTGCTAGTTTACTCCTGTGGTTTATTACGCTCACCGGCCTTATGGCGCTGTTCATTTATGACTTCAAATGGATGCTGCTCCCCAACAAGATTGTATTTCCGCTCTATATTCCGGCGCTGGCTTATGCTGTCGTTAAAATACTCAATGACTCCAACCCGGCACGGGCAGCTATCGCCACCGCTATAGCGGCCATCTTCTTGGGTGGACTATTCTGGGCCTTATTCCAGCTGTCTAAAGGTCAGTGGATAGGTGGGGGCGATGTAAAGCTTGGATTCTTGCTGGGCTTGCTGGCAGGCACGCTGTTGCAATCAATGCTACTACTGTTTATAGCCTCCACACTGGGCACGCTGGTGGCATTGCCGCTCATGATCGCCCACAAAGCGAAAGCCACCACTCGGTTAGCGTTTGGCCCGTTCCTGATAGCCGGTGCTGTTTTTGTGGTGTTGTATGGTAGCCAAGTAATAGCTTGGTACAATCGATTATTTGGGATATAAGCATGACGCTTATGCTATACTGGACTCTATGAAGGGTGGTACAACCGCCAGTGGTTATACGATTGTAGAAGTCATGATTTTTCTCGCAGTTACCGGGGTCCTCTTTTTTATAGCTATGCTGTCGATTAACGGGCAACAGGGTAAAACCGAGTTTGCTCAGGGCGTGCGTGATTTTCAGGGAACAGTCGATAACGCTATAGCCAGCGTCCGTAACGGTGATTACCCAGAGGTTACTGGTATAAGCTGTACTCTGAATCCCGGCTTGCCGCCAACCCTTGCTACCGCTGGTGGAGGCCAAGGCACCAACGGCAACTGCATTTACTTTGGCAAAGTTATCGAATTTGACTCTTCAGACCAGGCCCATGTCTACACCGTGGCTGCCCAACGGCAAAGCGGTGGGGTAGAAGTCCAAAGCTTTGCCGAGGCGCACCCTACCACTAACCCAGGCATTGGTCTTAAAGAAGACCAACAACTTAATGGCGGCATTCGAGTTAGTAAAGTTATGGCTAAAAAGGGTGGCACCTTCTTTGGTTCGATTAGTTCAATTGGCTTTTTCCATCCCTTTGCGGTCGCCTCAAGCAATAGCGAAGAAGTAGTGGTGGCACCACTGCGAACCAGTGTGTTTGGTTCTTCTAACCCAGTTTCCAGTACGCAAGATCTTGCCACCAATGGCGATGCCGATCGTGACCCCGATGTAGTGGTGATTTGTCTGGAGCAGGGTGGAGCCGGAGGCAAGAAGGCCTCTGTGGTTATTGGTGGCCCCAATGGTTCTACCAGTGGCACCCAGCTGCACATTGACGACACTGCAACGTACGTACCCTTTGTCTTAGGAGGTGCTGGCGCATGTTAAGACGAAGCCGCAAGCAAGCTGGTGACACCATCGTTGAGGTGTTAATCTGTTTGGCGATTCTCGGTTCGGCGCTGACCGTTAGCTACGGCGTGGCCAGCCGGTCATTAGCCCAAATTCGTCAGGCCCACGAAAAAGGCGAGATGCTTAGTATTGCCCAGACCGAAGCCGAGCGTCTCAAACAAATTATCGACACCGACCCCAACTTCTTTGATGCCATCTCACCGCTGTCAAATCACATATTTTGTATAGTGATAGACCCAGTAACTAATAAGCCAACTCGGCGCGATTGGCCGGCCGCCAACTGGCCAACACCCGGCTCGCCAGGTAACATCCGCACCACCAACTGTGCAACCGATGCTACAGGTGACTTTATATCGAGTGCAGACCCTAACTTTGGTACCAATGCCGCGGCCGCGGCCGATGCTGTTGACGCCACCCGGCCATACCGGGCAGCAATCGTCTACCGGCCGTGTCAAAATACGGCGGCTCTAGACTCGACCCCAGCCAATTGTGATCACCGTATGGACGAATTCTACATCTTGGCCGGCCGTTTCACAGTGGGCGGTGCTTCCATCCAGGGGAATAGTGAATCAGTCATAATGTATAGGCAGCACCCGCAATGATAAAACACAGCGATGGCTTTACCCTGATTGAGTTAATGATCTCCATGACTATTTTGGCCGTCATCCTGTTACTTATTGCAACAACCTCGATTTCTATTGGCCGCATTTACTACAAAGGCGTTACGAGCTCCAGAACCCAAGAAGCTGCCCGTTCATTAAGCGCCCAATTGTCCCGTACCATCCAAACGACCCAACCAACCAACGATGCCCTTGGCAACATCGGGGCGTTTTGCGTCGGCTCGACCCGCTACACCTACGCAACCGTTGACGCTGGCCTACCGGCCTCTCACCTCTACGCCGATTCCTCCAACGCCTGCACCGTACCATCAAGCTTTACGGGGGGTAAAGAATTACTCCCAACTGGGGTAAAGCTGACCGGATTCTCTTTGAGACATAGCGTTAATAACCCAAAACTGTGGACTATTAATATTGGCGTGGCAATCGGTGACGATGACTTATTCCAGCGCAATCCACCTGGTGGTCCTATCGTTGGGTGTATTGCAGCTACCCAAGGCGGACAATTTTGTGACGTCGCACAATTAACCACCAGCGTATATGGGAGATTCAAATGAAGCAGCCAACTCGCCTAAGAGATGACCAAGAGGGAATTGTTGCCATCGTCGTAACAATCTTGTTCATGATTATCATTAGTTTGACGGCTCTCGGTTTGGCACGAATTGCCCGGCGCGAGCAGCGTTTAGCGTTGGATAATCAACTGGCTAGCCAAGCAAACTACTTAGCCCAAACCGGTGTCAACGACGCTATCGAAGCCATTAAGACTGCCCCTTATAACACCGCCGATAAAACCTCGTGTGCCGGTAACGACGACTTGGTCTACCCAGGTGCGGCTAACGGTAGCCAGCTGCTGTTCTTAAACCCCATTGCCGGTAACCCCATCTCCGAAGACGCCGCGACAGCTCTGGGTATTACTGCTCGTGGTGGTTACAGTTGTGTGCTCATTCAGCACGCCACCGATTCTGTCGAGGTCAGTCCGGTGCCAACCAACAAGTCGGCTCTAGAGGACATGCAAATTGTTAAGCAAGACGGCAGCAACTATGCCGGTAACTACGACCTCGTCTTTAGTTGGTCATCGGCAAACGATACGCACACAAACTTCCGATCATTGCCGACGCTGTTTCCGTCTAATGATGCCCGGGCAGGGGCCAACACCTGGGCAGTCAATTCACCGGGTATCCTCAGGGTAGATGTCACCAAACTCGACAGCTTCGACCGTAACTCTCTGGACGCTAATAGTGCTACGACCTTCTTATACCCCTCAAGTGGTTCAGGCTCGCCAGCTGCGCCGTATCCGAACCTCTCCTCAATTAGCGGACTCGCTAACAGGGGAGCAGTTACGCCCGGTGAGTGTAATAATGCCGCCACTAACCCAGCTACCAAGCGATTCCAGGACTGTAATGTGGCCTACACGGTGACAGGCAGTGGTGTGAACCGGATATTTGTTCGACTCAAAACCATGTACGACCGCGATGGTTCATCAGTGACGATTACAGCCTATGAAGCGGGTACATCTAACCGGCTTAAGATAAAAGGCGCCCAGACCTTAATAGATTCGACTGGTAAAGTTTCGGATGTCGTTAAACGGTTGCAGGTGCGCGTTAACCAAACGCCACAGTTTAATTACCCAGAGTACGCCATAGAATCAGTCAGTGGTATCTGTAAACTGATTGCGACTATACCTTCACCAGGGGTAACCACCTATGGTTCCGAAGCATCGGGTGCCGATGCCAGTGACCAAAACATCTGTAATCCCGCCCAGCCTTAACACAGTTGTGCTCGGTAAGCCTCAGCCTTTACGATGGAATTTTTCGTGCACCGCTTTGAGGTGTGGGTCGGTGACGTGGGTATAGATTTGCGTGGTAGAGATATTGCTGTGACCCAACAACGCTTGGACAGAACGTAAGTCGGATCCATTCATAAGCAAGTCAGTCGCAAAGGAGTGTCGCATGGTGTGCGGGCTGACGTGTTTGGTGATGCCAGCTAACAGGGCATA
Organism: uncultured Candidatus Saccharibacteria bacterium; assembly: GCA_964494415.1. Lineage (GTDB taxonomy): Bacteria > Patescibacteriota > Saccharimonadia > Saccharimonadales > OMJO01 > CAZBRC01. The sequence goes on along the minus strand of CAZBRC010000051.1, from coordinate 914 downwards.
GCGTGCAACCATTCTTTGTACACTACGGGCCGTTAGGCGGTGAAAGTTACCGGTCCGATCAACTTTTTTACTGCCGCTATAGCGTATGAACATCGGTCGGGTCGTATCCTCACGCCGGTCTAGGTATTGCTGTAGCCAATCGGCCGCTCCGGGGCTAATAAATATCGGACGATCCTTCTGACCCTTACCACGCACCATAAACTCACGTCGTTTGAGGTTAACATGATCGCGATCCAGACTCACCAGTTCGGACACGCGCAGCCCACTGCTAAACAACAGTTCTAAAATAGCTCGATCACGCAGGCCGTTGAGGCTCGTGATGTCGGGCTGGGCGAATAGCCGGTCGATTTCTTCGGCATTCAAAAAGGTAACTTGTTTGCGCACCGTGCGGGCTAACTCAACTTTGTCAGCTGGTAAAGCGGGGATGTCTCGTTTGGCACAGTATTTAAGGAAGCTACGCAGGGCGATGAGGTGGTAGTTTTGCGTGGTTTTTTGCAATTCATCAGAGGTGTTGGTACCCAGTCGGTTAAGCCACAGCCGCCATTTGCGAATCAGCTCGGGGTCGATGTCTGATACTTTAATATCGCCAGCAAAATCGACCAACCGGGTTAGGTAATGGTCGTAATTGGCAATCGTTTTTTGGGAACGGTTTTGCTCAATTTCCAGATATTCAAGAAAATCAGTCTTAGCTTTTTCGAAACGCATACGTTTATTGTACGACATCGCACAACCGGGCGGGTTGATTTGCTATACTGAACACAACAACTATGCATTAAGTTAATCAGGAGTCATCAAACCAATGGAACAAACACTAATCATACTCAAACCAGACGCCGTTAAGCGCGGTATTGCTGGCGAAATCATTACCCGCTTCGAAAAGGTCGGCCTTAAGATAGTCGGTATCAAAATGCTGC
>CAZBRC010000050.1:0-5608 GCA_964494415.1 uncultured Candidatus Saccharibacteria bacterium | reverse complement strand
CATCGAGTATTAAAATCGGTGCATCCTTTAGAAGTGCCCGGGCGATAGCAATGCGCTGCTTCTGCCCACCACTCAACTTTAAGCCACGCTCACCTATCTGGGTGTCATAGCCCTTGTCAAACTTGCTTACGAATTCGTCAGCGTTGGCAGCTTTGGCTGCAGCAATGACGTCGGCATCACTCACTTTGTTACGAGCGTAACCGATGTTCTCGCGGATTGTGCCGCTAAACAGCGCCGGATCCTGAAAGACAACGCCGACATTTTGCCGCAGGCTTTGTTGGGTTATATCATTTATGTCCTGCCCATCTATCAAAATCTGTCCTTTTTGCGGCTCGTACAGACGCAAGAGTAGGTTGGTGAGGGTTGTCTTGCCCTCGCCACTCTCACCAACCAGTGCCACCTTGGTGCCAGGCTTAATGGTGAGATTAATCTTTTTGAGAACCTCGTGTTGGTCATACGCAAAACTAACGTTATCAAAAGTAATTTCGCCTTGTTTGATTCGTAGAGACTGAGCACCGGCGTGGTCGTCAATCTGGGGCGACAAGCTCATGATTTCGAAGTAATCGCGGCTGTCAGCCACCGCTCGTTGGGTGTTCTCTACCAAGAAGCTGATAGTGAAGATCGGGATACGTATTTGCATGGCGTATAAAATCAGGGCTACCGCTTGACCCGGGGTAAACTCGCCACGGGCGCCGCCCACAAAGATATACACATAGACCCCAAAGAAAATAATGTTCAACACTAAGCGTCGTTGGGTGTCTTTGATATGCCAGAACTTTGATTGCGGCCGGTTGATGTCAACAGTTTGTTGATAGTGTTTGGAGAAGAACCGTAGCTCACGGCTTTCTTGTATGTAGCTTTTCACTACTTTCACCTGGCTAATGGCTTCGGCAAAACGACCAGTGGCGATATCACTATGCTTGTTCTTATCGGCCTGATATTTCTGCCAGACACTACTGCTCTTAAAGGTCATCAAGATATATATCGGATATAGCGCAAACAACATCAAGGCTACAACCCAGCTATATGAGGCAACGATTACCAGCGCAAACACGGTGCTAAAAATAAACTGCAAGAAGTTATTACTAAACATCTGCATAAAGTTGGTAATTTGCACAATGGAGCGATTTAAGCGGTTGATGATTTTGCCTGAGAGCTCAGTATCAAAGTAGCGCTGAGGTAGTTCTAGAAGGTGTTGGTAATATCGAACACTTAAAATCTTGTTAAGTTTGGCGGACATTTGGTCGCCTAAGTAACCGTTGATATTGTTGGCTAGGTTCGAGAACAGGTCTAGCATAAAGATTCCGAAGGCTAGCCAGATCATATATTTAACGTTAGCTGAGGTACCAAGGCGCATTTGGTCAATTGCCCATCCCGACAACATGGGGATGAGCAAACCTGCCACACTTATCGCAATCGTCAAAACGCCGATGGCGACATAGTAGCGCCACAGTTGTTTAGCCGACCCAAGGATGCGGAAAATATGCTTCATAGTTGTGTTGGTCTCATCGTATCACAAGAGCACAAACGAATTATGCGCTTATGGTACGAAGGTGTGTTGCAGGTATAGAATTGGGAGCGAAGGGGCTCAACCATATTCTGTGACCTATCACTTTTCGTACGAAGTACTAACCGGGAGAGGGTGGTAAGGCAGCGAAAACCAAACCAATGAGACACTGACGTGTCATCCCCATCATTCATCGGCAAGAATGCAGGCTGCACAAAAGGCGCCATTCTTCTTCCCTCTCCCAGGATTCGGAGAGCAAGAGTCGAAACTCTTGTGTGCTGAACTTGGTTCCACATGACTTTTGTCTTACCAAGCACATACCTCAACGGGGTAAACCGCTCATGAAGAGGCACTCTCGCGAACTTGCGATGGTCGTTGTGGGTTTGGGATTCACGGCGGACCATCGCAAGCCGACAAACTGCTGCACCCGGAGGCAACCGAAAGCGCAGAGTCTGCCGAGGTCTTGAATGTACAGAAAAAACAGGACGACCTTGACGGGTACCCATTAGTCGTTATTACCACGCACGACCGTAGGCTTCGCAAGGAACACCAGCAAGAATCGAGACTTAACCCGATGCACGACCGCTGTTCACTAGCTAATGCTTTCCATGTCATAGCCCCTGAAGGGTGGCCACTAATTTTGAGCATCCCCTTAAGCAGTCTCCAATCCACGAAGAATACGCTGCGTAGTCTTGGTCGTCCTGAAAGACGGCCACGGCCACCGGGGCCCGGGGCAGGGTCGGGCACTCCGGTGGCGCGTGGCCAGTGACTAGGGTAGGATTCGAACCTACAACCTCTCGCTTAGAACTGCGAGTACTCTCTCCTTTGAGCTACCTAGCCGGGGTATAACAGTGAGTAACAAATCACAGCCATCTATATAGCTGCGCTTTGCTACCCACTCTACCCTGGATGCCTTACCTGCTAATCAACATCGCTGATTAATCTGTAAGATTGTAAAGTGATTTGCAACACACCTGTAAAAGTGCAATTTGGGGGAGCAAAAACAAGCTCAACTCCAAAGCCAGACAATTTTACTACATTTGAGAATATATTTCAATACCTGTTAAGCGAGCATTAAATGCGTTCGGCATCGAGTTTTTGGCGAGCTTCATCGGCGGCCAAATCCAACAATTGATTCACGGCATCGGCTTTCAAAGTTCGGTCGTGGGCAGTAATAGTTAAACGAAGCGTTATGTGCTTGTGACTTGCCTGCGCAGAAGCTTGATAAATATCAACTGGCGTTACGGTATAGGTTGTGGCTTCTGGAGCGTTAGCCTCTAAGCCGCTATTGATGGCTTGGAGCAAATCTGCATAAGTAACCTCACTTTTTACCTTGAGGGAAATGTCCTGCTCAACCTTGGGGAACCTCGACAATGGTTGATAAGCGGCGCCTTGTGAAGCCGCCTGTAAGCGCTCTATATCTAGTTCTGCTGCCGCCACAAAAGACGGTAGTTTCAGACCCCGCCGCACACTGGCTTTTAACTCACCCATCTCTCCAAGTAATGTGCCGTCTGATGTCTTTATATACACGGCGCGGTCACGCTCAAAAGGAGCGATTGCCTGTTTGCCAACTGCCATGGTAGGCGCATGGTCACTGGCTGGTTGCAGCACATAGGTTACCCCCAGACGAGTCAACAGATAATCAACATATTGTCTCATCTGATAAAATGGCGCTCCCATATACTCGTTTTTGGCGGTTCGATCATCAGCTGCAAAAACTAGTCCAAGCCGTTTTTCTTCTATTGGCAGAGAATCATCACCAATCAGATCTTTATTATGAACCGTCCCCATTTCAAACAGCACAAACTGGTTGAACCCCTGACGAATATTACGGTGGACTTTATCGAGTAAACTTGGCACCATACTCATTCGCAAATATTGTAGGTCTGGGCTAATTGCATTACTCAGTTCGTAGGCATTGCTAGAAGCTTGATCAACTTTCTTTAATAAATCCCCATGCACAAAACTGTAGGTTAAAAGCTCATTCGCCCCGGCGGCAGCCAAAATGTCACGCATGCTTGCTTGAAATTCCTTCAGGCTATCCGGCTCAGCCGGTGTGAGGTCACGCTGCGGCAACTCGAGCGGAAGACGATCATAGCCATACAGTCGCCCAACTTCTTCGACCAGATCTTCTGGAATCGCAATATCGGTTCGCCAGAATGGTGCAGTCACATGTAGGGTCTTTTTGTCAGCTGGTGCGGTTGCCACCTTAAACTCGACGTTTTCCAGCAAGCTAACGATGTCATTTAGGCTGAGTTTTGTACCGAGTCGAGCGTTGATAAAGTCAGCTGTTATGGCCACTGAGCCATGGGCATAGGTCTGTTCGGCAGTCACATCTACGACATTGCTGGCTTGGGTTGCGGCAGCCATGTTCTGCAAATCTTCGATTGCCTTGGCCAAGACACGATCAACCTGGTGGACGCTTTGTCCTTTATTAAAACGCGTCACCGCATCTGTAAACAAGCCGTACTTCATGCTGGTGCGGCGAATGTTGTACATGTTGAAGTTAGCACACTCCAGTATGAGGTTGGTGGTGTGCTCATCCACTTCTGTTTCTGCGCCGCCCATGACACCACCCACACCAATGGCTTGTTGATCAGTAGCAATCACAATTGTTGGCGTCTCAACCTTAACCGTCTTGCCGTTTAATAAATTAACTGTCTCGCTGGCTTTAGCCTGACGAGCTATCAGTACCGGTTTGGACTTGCTTAACTTTTTTACTTTGTCGTAATCATAGGCGTGCATCGGCTGGCCTGTCAGATACATATAGAAATTGGTGATGTCCACCACATTATTAATTGGCCTAATACCAACCCTGGACAGGCCAGCCTGCATCCATACTGGGCTAGGGCCAATTTTAACGTTAGCGAGCGCCACTGCCATAAAACGTGGCACTAGCTTTTTATCTTCGACTTTGACTTCCAATGGAAGTTCTTTGGCGGTTTCGAAGTGCGGTGCCCTTAGATACCAGTCGGGGCTTTTGAACGATAGCCGCTGCATACCAGCAAGCTCCCGGGCGACACCCAAAATACCAAAACAGTCTGGGCGGTGGGTAAACATCTTGTTTTCGATATCCACTACCAAGTCATCTAGACCATATAGCTCTTTAAACGGCGTTCCCGGGCGAGCTTTGTCTTTGCCAACATCCTCGGCGCTAATCTCTAGGATTCCGTCATGGTTGTCACTAATGCCAAGTTCTTGGAGGCTGGCCAACATGCCGTTGCTGACTTGACCACGAATTTCACGGGCTTCTAATATAAACGGATCAGTATCGCGGGTAGCCGGAACTGTCACCCCGGGCGGAATCCAGGCCACCAGTAAACCTGCCCTCACGTTGGGTGCGCCGCAAACTACCTGAATAAGGCCATCTGCGCTACGCGTCGCTTGTTTGAATGCACCACCGTCGTCAATCTGACACAAACTGAGTTTATCGGCGTTGGGGTGTTTTATACAATCAACCACTTTGACCACCAGGATTCCATCGAACGACGGTCCCCAGTCGGTAACTTGGTCAATCTCACCCAACTGAGCGCCAATCTGGGTGATTAACTGTTGTTTATCTTTTAGTAGCGAGACGTTACTAAAGTACTGGGCCCAATTAAGACTAACTTTCATTTGAACTGCCTCAAGAATTCTAAGTTTCCAGATTCAAAGTGACGTACATCCTCGATATTTTGCTTCATCATTACTAAGCGATCGATGCCCATCCCCCAGGCAAAACCGGTGTAATCAACCGGGTCAATGTCGGCCATCTTTAATACGTTTGGATGAATCATGCCGCAACCAAGCAACTCGACCCAACCACTGTAACTACAAACATTACAGCCGGCCTTACTGCAAAATGGGCAGCTAATAGCAAATTCGAATGATGGTTCGGTAAATGGGAAGTAGTACGGTTGGGTACGGACTTCTAGCGACTGTCCATAATACGCCTCAAGAAATGTTTTTAGGGTGGCAACTAAGTTTCCGGCATGTATGTTTTTATCGACATACACCCCCTCTAACTGGTAAAAAGTATGCTCATGTCGCGCGTCAAGATCTTCGTTGCGGAATACACGGTCTGGAATTACTACTGCAATTGGTTTGCCTTCCGTTAAGTTA
>CAZBRC010000049.1:0-5733 GCA_964494415.1 uncultured Candidatus Saccharibacteria bacterium | reverse complement strand
AGGTCTTGCTCAGCTAACTGCTGCTTTACGCGATTAGGATCAGCACCTTCTTTGTCCATCTTATTGATGGCTACTAAAATCTTGACGCCAGCCTTGCGGGCAAAGCGAATAGCCTCGATGGTTTGTGGCTTAATGCCATCGTCGGCAGCCACCACGATAATGACTAAGTCTGTTAACTGAGCACCGTGCTCTCGTAGGGCGGCGAATGCCTCATGCCCAGGGGTGTCCAAAAACGTAATCGGGCGCTTGTCGTGCGTAACCTGATAGGCCGAGATGTGCTGGGTAATACCACCGGCTTCACCCTTTACGACTGAGGCGCCACGGATAGCGTCCAGTAATGAAGTCTTGCCATGGTCAACGTGACCCATGACCGCTACTACTGGTGGACGCTGCGTCGCTTGGTCACTGACGGCTGCCTTCTGTCGCGGTGCAACTGCCGGGGCTTCTTGCTTGGTGAGTTCAAATTCTAGCCCCAACTCCTCAATGATGATTTGGGCAGTGTCAAAGTCAATCCGTTCGTTAACAGTAGCCATGACGCCGTTTTTCATCAGCTCACCAATGAGCTGAGTAACCGGGATCATGAGCTTTTCAGCGAGGTCGCCAACGGTGATCTGGTCTGCAATTTGGATGGTGGTGCTCATAAGATCACTCCTTTCTGGCGGCTGCCGATTTTATTACATCGTCTTATTTGGCCTTGAGACTCAGGGCGATCTTACGGCCCTCAGCATCAATCTCTAACACTTTAAACTGCTTCTTCTCGTTAAGCTGGAAGAGTTTTTCTGGGTCAACACCTTCGTCGTCACTCATTTCACTCACGTGAACTAAGGCTTCGACAGCTGGGCTCAGCTGCACAAAGGCGCCAAATGGGGTGATGCGGGTAACTTTACCCTCTACTTTGTCACCAACCTTGAAGGCTTTTACTTCTTTCAGCCAGGGGTCTTCGCTCATTTGCTTGAGGCTTAAGCTCAGACGGTCTTTGTCGATAGCAATGATCTTGGCTTTAACAGTTTGGCCAACCTTTACGTAATCGCGGGGGTTCTCAACTCGTTCCCAAGAGATTTCGCTGATGTGAATCAAGCCTTCGATACCGTCAACGTTGACGAACGCACCGAAGTCAATCACACCAGTAACAACGCCTTCGACTTCGTCACCGACTTTGAGTTCGGTCAGTCGAGATTGCATGTCGTCTTTGAGTGCTTCCTTCTCGGAGAAGATAAGCTTGTTGTCCTTACGGCTGATGTCCAAGATACGAACACGCAGTGACTTGTTAACCAGCTGGTTGAGCTTTTGAAGGATTTCGTCCTTGTCTGCCCCTGATACGCGGGGGTAGTGTCCAGCTGACAACTGTGAAACTGGTAAGAAACCACGAATGCCTTCGAGCTCTACCAAAAGTCCGCCACGGTTGGCATCGTAAGGAGTTATGTCGATAATTTCGCCCTTTTCGAACACCCGTTGGAGTTCGTCCCAACCGCGATCTTTGGCGGCGCGGCGCATACTCAATAATGCATAGCCTTCGTCCATTTCGGGGTCAACTACACTGGTGACGACGGTTTCGCCGACATCCAATTGTTGGCCATGGCCGATTTCGCGGCGCAAGACTACACCGGTGCCGTTAGCACCTAAATCTACCCACACCTCGTGCTTCTTTACAGAGGTAATGGTTCCCTCAATCACGTCGCCGTTCTTGAGTTGTTTAATATCTGTGGACGCCAGCAATTCGTCCATGGTTACTGCTGTTTTTGGCATGAAAAATGCCTCCTTTATTCTGCGGCAGCCCGTAGACCGTTTTCTCCGCCAGACTTGAGAACCATTATATCTGTTATCACCCTAAAGGTAAAGAGGCTGCCAGACCCGCACTGGGCGGGGGCAAGCGTCCTCGGTGCAAGGATTTCATCCTGCCATTACACCTGTGGATTACCCCCGCCCAGTGCGGGTCTGGCACAGGTTTGGGTATGGTACACTGGCAGTATGTTTGTGGCAGTCGATATCGGGGGAACCAAAACGTTGGTCGCTGCTTTTACGGAAGCAGGCGAAATAACAGAGGAGCGGCGCTTTGCCACACCCCAAAATTACCCGGCCTTCATAACCGAATTGGCCAATGAAGTTGCAAAACTTACAACACGAGAGTTCAAGCATGGTGTCGTTGCCGTCCCTGGTCGCCTTGACCGTCAAAATGGTATCGCCATCGCCTTTGGCAATCTTCCGTGGGAAAACGTTCCGATTCAAAAAGACTGTCAAAAAATCTTCGGCTGCCCTATCCAGATCGAGAATGATGCCAATCTCGCCGCTCTGTCTGAGGCAGCGGTTATAAAGGACCGTTTTCGCAAGGTGTTATATCTGACAGTCAGCACCGGTATTGGTGGCGGTTATGTGGTGGATGGTGTCCTCGACCCCGACACCTTAGATGCAGAGGTGGGTGCCCAGCTTATGGAGCACGACGGTCAGCTTATGAAATGGGAGAAGTTTGCCTCTGGTAAAGCCATTGTCGCTAAGTACGGTAAGCGAGCCAGTGAAATCACCGACCCCCACGCTTGGAAAGCCATTGCCAAGAACCTATCTGTTGGTATTTATAACGCCATCCGTACCTACACCCCCGATGCTATCGTCATTGGTGGTGGTGTGGGCGGTCATCTTGATAAATTCCGTCAGCCCCTCGAAGAACAATTGCATGAGCTGCGGCCCGACCTTACCTTTCCGCCGATTCGGGAGGCCCACCGACCAACCCAGGCGGTCATCTATGGCTGTTTTGAACTTGCTAAGCAAAGCCAGCGATGACCACTGTTACTGCAGCCCTGCCCCAGCTGCAAACCCTTCTGCCAGAAATCACCTTTGAGCCACATCACACCTCCTACTGGTCACCGGCCAATTCAACAGTGTACTACCAGCCAAGTGCTACCGAGCCCGCCATCTGGACACTCTTACACGAGACCAGTCACGCTATCTTGCAGCACACCACCTATGATTCTGATTTTGGACTCCTGCAGCTCGAGGTGGCCGCCTGGGAACGCGCCAAGCAACTTGCGGCCGACTTATCCATACGTATTGATGAAGATCACATCCAGGATTGCCTTGAGACCTACCGTGACTGGCTGCACCAGCGCAGCACCTGCCCCCGTTGTGGTATCCGCTGTTTTCAAAAAGATAGCCGCCACTACTACTGTCATAACTGCCAAGCTAGCTGGCAGGTGTCGGCTTCGCGCTTTTGCCGCGCATATCGCATGAGCAAACTAAAAACCCCGTCAGTTGCAGTCATGCAGCCAACGGGGTTTCAGTAAACTACTCAGTTAATTAAGCAGCTTTTTTGCTACGGCGGCTAATCTTGCCACCTTTAGCACCAGCGATACGAGCTAACTCGCGGTTTGCATAAAAACCACCAGTTTTGCCCTTTTTACCGCCCATAGCACCGATTTTTGCATAAAAGTCGGCACCATACTTGTTCTTGTTGGTTGAAGCAGCAGCTTTGCCGCCAGCTTTGGTTCCAGCCATGGTTTAACTCCTTTAGGCTTAGTATTTCCACCAGTAAACACCGTCGGAGAATATAAAAAGGTTCCGTGCTCAGATAAATCTGTGCATGAAACCCTCTGTTATTCTCGCGAATATGCTTATGATATCATCATGACACGCTTATGTCAATAATATGGCCTGGTGTTTTTGGGGTATAATTCTGGCTATGCCAACCCATATGAACAACCCCGCAGCCTCAATCGACGCGTTTATTGCCCAATTCCCTCCTGAGATTCAGCAGGTTTTAGAGTCAGTACGCCAAACCATTCATCACGCTGCCCCTGATGCCCAAGAGAAAATCAGTTATGGCATTCCAACCTTCACTCTTAAAGGTAACTTGGTGCACTTCTCTGCCTACCAGCATCACATCGGGTTTTACCCCGGTGCACAGGCCATTGTTGACTTCGCCGACGACCTCAAACCCTACGAAACCTCTAAAGGAACGGTCAAGTTCCCCCTTGATAAGCCGATTCCGCTCGATCTCATCAAGAAAATCACCGAGTATCGGGTGCAGGCCAACCAGGCCAAAGCTGCCAAAAAGTAACCAGTTAATAAATACTTTACCTTGTCAACTACCGGTGTTATACTGTTGGCTTTATGGCACATCCCCTTGTACCACCAATGCTAGAGGTTATGAATCAGAGCTTTCGGGCGTTTGAGATAGCCCCGCAACCGGATGACTTAGTGGCGAAACGAGACATACTACATCTGTTCGTAGTCGCCGCCGGTATACATACAGCTGAATCAGGATTGATCCACCAAGCGATGAAGAGCTTAGGCTTTTGCGCTTTTACTAATTACTCAAAGGCACGCAAAGTCTTTGATATGCCAGCAACCGCAACACGAGCTAGTACCGCTATTCTAGAGCTCGCCACCCTCGCCCATGGTAGTGAGCAAAACATCCAGGTAAATGATGTGGCAATGGACTTAGAGTTAGGTGTAGAAGTGCTTTATCCAGAGATGCTTGTACCTGAATTCGATCCAGAACCACATCTTGAACTACATGAATTCTACACAAAGAAGCTAGACATTATGCGACTGAAAGGCCATGGGTGCCCTGCTCATGGTCCTGTTCTCAATACCATGTACCGACGCTATGTTGATATCCTATTTGCCCCCGAATTAGAACAGGAAGCTGCCACAATCAACTCTGTTGACGCTTAAATTAGTGGATATGCAGCGCGCCAAGCACGGCGTGCACTATGTACGCTGGCCAGACACAGGCTTTTAAGAAGGCTGTGATGACCGTCCAGAAGCTGTGAGCTTGCTGCTCAAAGTAAACCAGCGCCCCGACCCAAGCCGTGAAGAACACAAACCCGGCTGGACCCTTGTTGACCACTTGGGTCTTGTTGATATTTTTAGGCATAATTACCCCCTTTTATTACTTGGTGAAAAAGACCAGTCTATAACCATCTGGATCGGTAATCATGGTTTCGCGTCGACCAGAGTCAAAATCGCTGGGTTCGGTCGGCTGTAATTTAAGTGACTTCAGATCATTATAGGTTTCGTCGACGTTCTCTACCGCCAAATATATAAACTGGCTATCATTGCCGGTGGCTCGCGTGTCGTCAGCGACTACAAAATCCATCCAGAACCAATTTACATAGGCTGTAAGCCGGTTATGCTGCTGTTTGCCTAGCCGGAAGCCTATCTTTTCATAAAACGCCGCTGTGCGCTTTAAATCGCGCACCAGCAGTACCACGCCCGAAATGCTTTTAAGCTTCATGCTGCTATTGTACACCCTAAAGAAAAAGCCCTCTTTTCGAGGGCTTTTCCATAATTTGGCACCGTGCTATTTTCCCAGGGGTGAACCCCAAGTATTGTAACCGCTGCAAGGCTTAACTGCTGTGTTCGGAATGGGAACAGGTGTTTCCCTTGCGCTATGGGCACCAATTTGGCGGTTTGCGGGTGCAAAGGCCTGATGATGTCCATATATGGCACAGGTGCTGTACGGTGTTTAAGCCGTACCAAATGAGATTGTAACAAACGGATGTCACTCTTCTGTAAGAAAAGTCACACCAATAACTAGTCAAATGCTCTTGTTCCAGAATGATACACCACAAAGGTGCATGATTCTGGTCGTAAAAAGTCAATGGGACTATTAGTACGCTTCGGCTCCATACGTTACCGCACTTCCACCTTGCGCCTATCAAACTGATCGTCTTTCAGTGTCCTCATAGGGAAATCTAATCTTGAGGTTAGTTTCGCGCTTAATATGCTTTCAGCGCT
>CAZBRC010000048.1:0-5923 GCA_964494415.1 uncultured Candidatus Saccharibacteria bacterium | reverse complement strand
GACGGCAGCAAGTTAATTTATTCTAGCGTGGTAAGCGGTAGCCCAGAACTATTCACCATGAATCCTGATGGGACAAATAAAACCCAACTTACAACGGCCGGTGTTGGTTATCACCACCCCGAGTACTCCCCAGATGGTACCAAGATTACCTTTATCGACACACTTGCACCTTCATCTGTGTATGTTGCCAACGCCGACGGCACCAACATTACCCAGCTAGATGCTGGTTGGGCTCGAGAAGTCAGCTGGCAGCCCCTCACCATTAAGCCAAGTTCCGGCACCCCGAACCCCACGATCTCGGTTTCTGGCGGCAAGGCAACCGTTAATATTGCCGCTATGTACACCGACGTTTATGAAGGTATTAATAAAGCCAGCGTGGCCGTCACCTCCACTCCCGGCGCTGGTACCACAAGTGTCGACGCTGCTACCGGCGTAGTCACATACACCCCAAAGACAACTGCTGCCAGTCACTCAGTTTTCAATATCATTGGAAGCCTGTTCTTCCCTAAGGTGAGCGCCGCCGGCACCGACAACTTTACCTACCAGGTTTGCTCACAGGCTAACAGTAACTTCTGCTCTACTGGCACTGTAACGGTTAATCTGTTAGGTATACCAAACACTGGTGCAGCTCGAACAAATACAACCAATTACTTGGCCTGGGCGCTCACCAGTATTTCATTAGCTGGCTTGCTGCTGGCAGTGCGTAAGCTGCGTCGACACTACCAAGCTTAATATTTGTGCATAGCTTGCAAATTGGGGGTATAATATAACCCTTGTGTCGAGGTTTAAGCATACTCATTGGTATAGATTACGCTACCCGCTGATAGTCGTTCTGTTTTTCGGCGGATTTCTGCTGATATCACTGGTTTTTACTGCCATTGGTAGTACCGTACAAGCTCAAAGCATCGAACCGCAGCCAGCTACCACAGTTATTAGTGCCGATGCCGACAGCCCTAATGTTGTGGCCTCAGCCGGTGCTGATGCTATCAACCAAATCGGCGAATCCTTGCAGAATCTGCAGATATCGACCAATAACGGTCTGAGCTCCTTAGGTGTTATGGCCACCCAGAGCCGGCTGTTTGTGCTCAATCAATTATATGCCGGCAGCCTGGCGACTATCCGCGGCACTGGTAAGGCAGTTAACTTTGTGTTTCAAGCAAATGTCAAAGCGGCCGCCGTAATGATACGCCTGCCTGTCCGGGCTATTGCATCCGTAACCAGCACTTCAGTTGCTCGGGACGTTCTACGCCCGTCCGACCATACCGAAACAGCTATAGTCGACCCTAACTCGCCGGCCTTAAAAGCTGCCCTGGCAGCCTTACCGGCCGCTACCCAAACAACCGCCGTTGCCGGAAACCAAGCTGGCGGACCAGTTTGGCCCATTCATGGCCACATCACCACAGAATTTGGCGTGGCGCACTGGCCATATCAGCCAACCCACACCGGCATCGATATTAGCGATGGCAACCGGCCAGGTATTACGCCGGTGAGACCGTTTCGGCCGGGTCGCGTCATTGAGGTTGTACATTCTAATTACAGCTTGGGGAATCATGTAGTGATTGACCACGGCAACGGCGTGACGTCGGTGTATGGCCACCTCGCAGCGACCAGCGTTCAAGTTGGTCAAGCAGTCAACCTGGACACTGTCATCGGTCTAGAGGGGTCCACTGGCGCCTCAACCGGTACCCATCTGCACCTCGAAATCCGCGTCAACGGTCAAGCTGCTAACCCCCACCACTTTATTAGTGGTCAGCCCTAAGCCCAGTCTTAATTTGCTACAATGCCTGCATGAATAAAGCTAAGATGCTAGCCTCATCGTATCCGCCGACTGGTGTCTATGAGCACTATAAAAGCACCCCAAACGATCGGCGCTACTACCAGGTGCTGGGGTTCGCCCGCCACACCGAAACCGAGGAGATCGTAGCCGTATATATCCCCCTCTATGTTATTGCCGAACACAAGGGTTTGCGCCTACAGGTTCGGCCGCTCGACATGTTCATGGAAAACATCGAATATAAGGGGAAGACCCTGCCCCGCTTTCGTTACATCGGGCCGGAGCTATAGTGTCGCAGTCGTATGTGGCGTTTTTGCGAGGAATCAACGTCGGCGGCAACAGTTTAATAAAAATGGATGCGTTGCGAGCTGCATTAGCTGACAGTGGCCTCGAGGCAGTTACCACCTACATCCAGAGCGGTAACGTATTGTTTGAATCCCAATCAACCGACGAGCACGCCTTAGGAAAACAAGTCGAGGACTGTATCAAAAAGCATTTTAAGCTGGACGTGGCGGTGGCGGTGTTTAATCATGGCGAGTGGCAACACATCATTAGCAACGCGCCCACCTGGTGGGGCAAAAACGCCGACTGGAAGCACAATATTTTTGTGGTTGTGACTCCCTTATCCGCCAAGGACATTGCCCAAGACATTGGTAAGCTAAAGCCTGAGTTCGAAAAACTGCAAATTGGTAACCGAGTCTTGTATCAGTCAATTGCCTGGAAGGGTATTGGACGCGGTGCCACCGGCAGCAAACTGGCCTCCAACAAAGTCTATAAACAAATATCTATCCGCAACTACAACACAGCCACCAAATTGGCATCTTTGCTATAGTAACGGTATGAACCGACACGTGGCCGCAGATGACAACGATTTACTCGATTTAGTAAATGAGCGTGATGAAGTTATCGGCACAATATTGCAGGCGGACGCACACACGCTAATTGATACGAAACTTGGTTTTGTCCGCGGTGTAGCGGCATTGGTTCAAAACGATCAAGGAGAGCTATGGGTACCTCGACGTTCGCCTACTAAACGAGTGTCGCCCGGCGGTCTTGATTTTAGCGTTGCCGAACATGTTCAAAGTGGTGAAACGTATGAAGAAGCAATTGTACGTGGTTTCAAAGAAGAGTTATTCACCGATATCGGGGGTAGCGCACTCACTTTTCTTGGCAAGCTAGAACCGTTGCCGGAACTTCCCTACTTTTTTATGTGCATGTACTTGCATCATGCAAATGAGGTTCCCGAATATAATCATGGTGACTACACTGGGTATGAATGGCTCTTGCCAGAAGACCTGTTAAGCCGCATCAAATCAGGTGAACCAGCTAAGACTGCGATCACACCTACAATTGAACGGTTTCTGTTATCATAAGTTGATGGCAAAAACAGTAGCGACAAAGCAAGCGAAGCAGGTTAAAAAAGAGGGGATGACCTTGCCCCAAACCATCGCCTATATTTTAGTAGTCGGTGGAGCAATAGGCTTTATAGCCGCTTTTGTTTTAACACTCGAAAAGTTTGCGTTACTCAAGAACCCCAATTACAACCCCTCGTGTAATATAAGTCCGTTAATTAGTTGTGGTTCGGTTATGAAAACCTGGCAAGCCAGTGCCTTTGGTTTCGCTAATTCACTGGTGGGAGTGGCTGGGTTCGCGGTTGTGATTACTACCGGAGTCGCCATGTTAGCCGGTGCAACCTTTAAGCGCTGGTACTGGCGCGGCTTAGAACTCGGTACCATTTTTGGAATCGGCTTTGTCACCTGGTTGGCCAGTCAAAGTATTTTTGTTATTAAAGCCCTCTGCCCCTACTGCATGGTCGTTTGGGTGGCCATGATCCCGATATTCATCTACACCACTCTGTATAACTTCCGCGTGGGCAATATACCAACGCCCGCCAGACTAAAGGGGCTGGTTGCCTGGGCGCAACGCCACCACGGTGATATCTTGATTACGTGGTATTTGGTAATCATCTTAATAATTTTGCGTGAGTTCTGGTCGTACTGGCAAACGCTACTTTAGTGTTTTTTGTGGTGCTTGCCGTGCTCTTTATGGTGAGCTGTAATATACATCAATATCAGTACTAGCACAGCTGTTCCGGCGATGATTATGTTTTGCAGCTTGTCGGCTTGAGCCCCGAGCGAGGTGCCGTAGAGCTGCTTTTGGACATCTTTTGGCAGCATATTAATTGCTAGGATACCAAACGATACGGCGGTGGCCGCGAGCGGCACTATTTGCAGGGGTAGTTGTGACTTAGGCATGCTGCGGCGTAAGAACACAAAACACAGCAGCACCGGCAGTACCAGCAGCGTCAAGCGCGCTACCACGTCGAGGTGCGGATACTTACTAAAGCCGCCCATCATGGCCTCTAAATCAGACCCCCACTGTGTCGACAAAATAGTCCCCGAGGCCACCGCCGTAAATAAATAAATCGCATTCACCCGCATCACCACTGCTGCCACAAACGGAACAGCTGCTATAGCAATCAAAATAATCAGTGCTGACATATACGCCAATCATACCAGCGTCGCACTTCTGAGCCAAATTGCTAGCGTTTAGCTTAGGCGCCGACTTTGTCTTTTTTGCGGCGGCCCTTGGCGTTGTGTTCGATGTACTCGATCATGCTTTCGGCCACATTTCGCCGCGTTAGAGCCTCTGGCGTTTTAAGACTTGCCGAAGAGTTTACTTCTAACACAAGTGGTCCGCGGGCACTGCGCATCATATCAA
Source organism: uncultured Candidatus Saccharibacteria bacterium (assembly GCA_964494415.1). Classification (GTDB taxonomy): domain Bacteria; phylum Patescibacteriota; class Saccharimonadia; order Saccharimonadales; family OMJO01; genus CAZBRC01. The sequence continues at coordinate 1,428 of CAZBRC010000048.1, read as the reverse complement.
CACCACAAATCGGTAAGCCCATGGCTTTGGCTGCCCGAATGGCAGTTTTCTCTTCTTCTGGCGTCAGCTTAACACGCTTACCAACCCCACCTTGATGAGTGTTTGAACGAAAGTCGTCATCTAGGCTTTGTCGCTTAACACTGGCTACAACCCGGCCGCCAACCACGATGGCTCGGATGTCTTCACCAGCCGATTCCTCAACAAATTCCTGGACAATAAAGTTTACCCCTTCCACAAAGAAGGCCTGCATTACCGCTTGGGCAGCCTTTTTGGTCTCGGCTAACACGACTCCATTGCCGTGAGTACCACGGGCAACTTTGATAATCAGTGGTGTACCACCAGCTTTTTCAATCACGTCTTCAAAGTCGGCAGTTTCACGAGCAAACACCGTTTTTGGCACGCCCACTCCATACTTAGCCAGTAACTGGTAGGAACGTAGTTTGTCGCGTGATCGCACTATGGCAATTGAACTGGCAGTCGTAAATACATTCTGCATCTCGAGTTGTCGCACCACACTCGAGCCATACTTTGTTAAAGACTGGGCTACACGAGGAATTACCGCATCAATATCTCGCAGCGCCTCACCCTTGTAATACACCACTGGATTGCCTTTTTCGATGGTCATGTAACACTTGGCATAGTTAACAACGCGCACCGAATGACCGCGTTTAACTGCTTCTTCTTTGAGGCGTTTGGTGGAGTAGTTGGCACTACCCTTGGAAAGTATCACGATATTCATATTAAGCCTCCAGGGTGTTATGCATCTTTTCTAATTCTCGCTTGAGAGCTCGTTTTTTGTCTTTTTCGGCCTGTTTGAGGGGCTCACCCTTGGTAACATCCACCAGGAATTTGCCCTTTAAAAGTTTACGGCCGATAAGCACAGGATATGTCTTGTTGGAACGATTTGAAAGCGTAAAAGTAGTTTTAACGCTGCGACCACCCAGTTTGATACCAACGCGAACCACGTACCGAATCTCTTTGTGTCCAAAAGAGCTAGCTACCCGGGTTACCCGATAGTCACCTTTGGGGACCTTGATAATCTCGCCAGTGTAATGCTCGCTAGACGGGCCGAATAACATAAACTCCAAATGCCCGTCTTTTTCGGTAATACTGGTGGCCCAAATAGAACTCAAATCAGCCCCGGTATCGATTTTGGCGGCGATGGGGGCTTTGCTGTAGCTGGGAATCTGGATTTTCTCAGCACGACCGATGATAGTGTAGTTATTAACAGTTGTCATAGATAAGCATATTCTGGTTTACAACAGGGTGTAAAACTGTTAAATTATATCATATATGCACGATTTAAGCAATACCGTTACCGACTATTATTTTAGTCATCTTGATGAACTGACCCCAGAGAAAAAGTTTCACCTTGCCTCCCGCCTCTATCTCTATAATCAGGACCCGCGAGCCGGCGCGTTGCTGACG
>CAZBRC010000047.1:0-6442 GCA_964494415.1 uncultured Candidatus Saccharibacteria bacterium | reverse complement strand
GTACCACTTTCAACACGCTTACGTTGGGCTTCGTTCATCGTTTGGGCAGTTGGCTCGTGACCTTTTTCGCGATTAATCGGACTGTAAAAGTGGTGAACGCCCGCCATGTTCTCTGCCTGCACATCGATAACTGAGGGGTCAAGGTTAAGAACACGCTTGGCAGCGCCAGCCAAAATTTGTAGTTCGAAGACTGCCATTTCTGAGGTTTCGCGGCGGTATTCGACTAATACCTTTGAACCTTTCTCGAGCTGAGCAGTCGCGGCAACCAGCGCATCAGTTTCAACTCGTTGTGCAGCTAAGCCAGGCCAGTTGAAGTAATAGGCTCGTGGAGCGTTAGTGCCATCGGCCTCAAAGAATGCCTGGTTAGCTTCGGTATTGTGGGCAATGGGCACGTAAACTGGCAGTTGTTGGTTTTCTGAGTCTGCAAACAGCGTGTGTGGATCGTCGATTGCACTTTGACGATCTTCGTCATATAGCAATCCTATAGCCTGCGGATCATCAACCCGATCGAACTCCGGTACGGCCCAGGTAGAAGCTAATACTTGATTGCTCATTTCGTCATACCTCTTTATTCTGCCTCAACGGCTGGTTGATCGTCCTGGGCGTCAGAATTACGACCGCGAATTTTTCGGGCAAGCGCTTTAATACCCTTTGGCCCAAGCTGGGCTGCATAGGCTATGCCGGCGATTGCTAACCAAAACTTGTTGTCACTACCGTGATCAATAATAAATTGGGCGGGTCGTTCCAGACCGACTTTTTCGGCTTTAGTTATACCGCCCGCCAGCAGAAAGCCAATACTACCACTCATAGAGCCAACCAGAGCGCTGGCTTTAACCGATGTCACTAAGTCTTTACGCAATGACGGGTCTTTATCTTTAAAGTGATATTTCATCATTACAATACCGGCTCCAACCCCAAAGGCCAGGCCTAAATCACCGAGCTTTTCGCCGGCATATCGCAACGGCGTACCCGCAACTGAGCCAACCTTCTCAATACTACGGCGCACGATGCCATTCTTGCCTTCGAGCTCTCGTTGCTGTCGTTTTGCTGCCTTCAGTTCTAGTTTTTCTTGGCGAAGGGCCATTTGTTCTTCTTGTTTCTTACGCATTCGTTCCTGAAAACGGCGTAGGGTCGAAAAGTCATGATTCAGTCCAAGCGCTATCAAGCCACTGGCTACCATTTCTATAGCAAAAGTTAAGCCGAACACGGCCGCGCCAACCGCAAATTCATTGTGTGTGGCTTGCAAGACATCAAAACCACGATCGGCTCGGAATACCTCGTTGAGAGGACTTTGTTCAAAACCAAAGGCTACACCGGCTGCTATAAGAATACCGCCACCAACCGCGCGCTGACGAGTTATTAAGCGACGAGCTTCTTTGATTTTATCTAATAGACTCTGTGGCTGCATAACGTCTATTACCTCTGGTTCGGCTGCGGGGACCTCGGCAACTTCTTGTGGCTCAGAAACAACTTCCACCAGCGAGCGTTCGGGGTTGCTATCACCGACAGAACCAGTTTCACCAGAATCAATAGATACCTGTGCGGCATCAAGAATATGAGGCGCTACAAAAGAACCATCTGGCAAAATATCTCCGTTATACGGAAGTAGCTGCTCAAATAGATTTGGGTCTTGGTTAGGATCGCTATACATAATGATTAATTAAAAATACACCGCTCGGCCACAACAAAAAGTCTTGTTGGGGCATCACGATGCATTAATTTACTAAAGAACAACACAATTTTAACATGAGCGTCTTAGAATGTCAATAGCCTCCGTTTTTCTGGTGGTTGTAAGAACTGTCGCGCTCCCGTACGATATCTTTATGTCTGTAAAAATTGCTGTCATCGAAGATGACCTACCGATCGCCCAGATGTACGAATATAAACTGGATCACAGCGGCTATCTGGTGAAAGTCGCTCACGACGGTGTGGCTGGCCTCAAGTTGTGCCAAGACTTCCTGCCCGACCTCATCTTACTTGACCTGCGCATGCCCAAGATGTCTGGCGATGAAATGCTCGAAAAGCTACGGGCTACAGATTGGGGAGCAAATATCAGAGTGGTGATTTTGACCAACATCAGCAAAGACGAAGCCCCCATGAACCTGCGCTTGCTCAATGTTGATCGTTATATCGTTAAGGCTCACCACACCCCACAGCAGGTCATCGAAGTGATTCAAGAGATTCTTAACACCCCTGTTGAACCAGCCAACCAACCAACTTCACACCATTAATCGTTGACATCACCCGCTAAGCGGCGTAAAACTAAGTTTAGTTCTTTACAAGCCAGTGAACGCGCTACACCATGTTAGGTTTAGTGTGTTCGCTTTTTTAATACGAGGGATACCATGGCTTCTAAAAAAATAGCAATAATCGAAGATGACACACCCATCGCCCAGATGTATCAGCTCAAATTTCAGGCTGAAGGCTACGATGTTGGGGTAGCCGGTAACGGTAAGGAGGGACTGGAGCTTATCGCCAAGCTCAAACCCGACGTCGCTTTAGTTGACCTGATGATGCCAGAAATGACCGGTGACGAAATGCTGGCCGAACTCCGCAAAACCGAGGACGGCAAAAAGGTGCGGGTAATTATTTTGACCAACGTCAGCCGGGACGAAGCCACCAAAGCCCTCGATAACCTCGATATCTCTGGATACATCGTTAAAGCCCACCACACACCGCAGCAGGTGGTCGACATGGCCGAGAGCGTTCTGCGTTTAGCCAAGCGGATTTAAACTTCTCACGGACATCTAATAATTGCTCTGATACCCAAGGTGTCGTAGGATATACGTATGGCTGCCAAGATTGCGATTGTTGAAGACGACCAAGCGATTTCGCAGATGTATCGAATTAAGTTCGAGTCTGAGGGGTATCAGGTTGAAACTGCCGAAAACGGCAAACTTGGCCTAGAGTTATGTGAATCCCTCAAGCCGGACATCGTCCTGCTTGACTTGATGATGCCCGAAATGAACGGTGACGAAATGCTCGCCCGGATGCGTAAAACCGCCTGGGGCAAAAACACCAAAGTTATTATTCTTACCAATGTCGGTGAACAAGAGATGCCGGAATCATTAAAACAACTGGGTGTCAGCGCAGTCATTCTGAAAGCTGACATGACCCCCCGACAGGTGGCAGAAGTCGTCAAGGGACAGCTCGGTAGCTAAGGAGTTACGCATGGCTAAAAAAATCGCGATTATCGAGGATGAGCCATCGATACAGGAGCTGTATAAACTAAAGTTCACGGCCGAGGGCTATGATGTAGCTGTCGCAAATGATGGTGTCGAGGGTCTAGCCCTGGTTAAAAAATGGCAACCAGATTTGATTCTACTCGATCTGCTGATGCCCAACCTCAACGGTGACGAAATGTTGATTGAGCTGCGCAAAGATGCTTGGGGCAAAACTGCCAAGGTTATCATCCTTACCAATGTCAGCAAAGAAGAAGCACCTGATAACCTTGGCGAGCTCGGCATTAGCCGTTATATCGTCAAGGCCGAAATGACCTCACAAGAAGTGTCCGAAATTGTAAAAGAAGAATTGGCCCCCGCAAGTTCCAATGGCTAAAGTCGCAATTTTAGGCTATGCGCGCGATGGAAAGGCTGCCTACGAGCATTGGTCTAAGGCCGGCCACCACATAACCATTTGCGACGAAAACACCTCTGTTGAGCTTCCGGCTGGGGTGGCGAGTCAACTTGGTCCAGAGTGGTTAGCACAGCTCGGACAGTTTGACATCCTCGTGCGTACCGCTGGTCTGCCGCCTCATCTGATTGCCGAGGCTAATCCCGAGACAGCCGATATTCTGCAACGGGTTACCAGCAATACCAATGAGTTTTTACGGGTCTCGCCTACCAAGAATACTATCGGCGTAACCGGCACTAAGGGTAAGGGCACCACTAGCACCTTAATCGCCAAGATGCTCGAAGCAGCTGGCAAAAAGGTTCATCTTGGTGGCAATATCGGAATTCCGGCCCTCGAACTGCTTAAAAACGACATCCAGCCCGAAGATTGGGTCGTGTTGGAGCAGAGTAGCTTTCAGCTTATCGACCAGACTGTCTCACCGCATATCGCCCTCTGCTTGATGGTCGTCTCGGAGCACCTAAACTGGCATGCCGACATGGACGAGTATGTAACAGCCAAACAACAGCTGTTCGCTCATCAAAATAGCGACGACGTTGCAATTTATTACGCCGATAACCAGACCTCCAAAAAAATAGCCAGCGTCTCCCCTGGCACTAAAATCCCCTATATGAGCAAGCCGGGCGCAGTTGTAGAAGCTGGCCATATCACTATAGACGGCCAAACCATCTGTAAAACCAGCGATATTAAGCTGCTGGGACAGCATAACTGGCAGAACATTTGTGCGGCCATAACGGCGGTATGGCAAGTAACCCAAGATGTGCAAGCACTGGCGTCGGTAATTACCAGTTTTAGTGGGCTTGAGCACCGACTGGAGCTGGTTCGAGAACTGAACGGCGTCAAATATTATGACGACTCCTTTGGCACCACACCAGAAACAGCTATTGTGGCAATCCAAGCCTTTCAGCAGCCCAAGGTGGTTATTTTGGGCGGCTCAGACAAGGGCTCGCAGTATGACGAACTAGCCAAGGTGGTAAAAGAAACAGGGGTACGACAGGCGATTGTCATTGGTGATATGGCCAAAAAGATTACCCAAAGCCTTAATCAACACGGCTTTACAGATGTGGTAGCCGGTGGAAGCACCATGGCTGAAATCGTTCAAAAAGCTCACCAAGCTGCCCAGTCTGGTGATGTGGTGTTGCTATCGACTGGCTGCGCCAGCTTTGGGTTATTCAAAGACTATAAAGACCGCGGCAACCAATTTACCCAAGTCGTTCAAGCACTACCCCAAGCTGCTTAATAACAGGTTCTTCTGGCTGCAACACCACCGCCCGCTCGCCGGCAACCTGCTGAATGATATCTTCGATCCAGTGATAATGGGTACAGCCCAACACAATCACATCTGCTCCGTCATCGCAGGCCTGGTTTATCCGCTGACTAACGGCTTTACGATCAAGCTGATTCGTTTCTATCATAGCTGACCAATCACTACAGTCTGGTTCTACCACCATTATGTCGGCGGCATAGGTGTGTTTGAGCCATTTATAGCGGTCACTTGCCAGGGTAGTGGGCGTGGCGCAAACCGCAATGATTTTACTTTTGGTAGCTGCTGCGGCCGGTTTAATCATTGGTTCCATGGCTATGAGCGGTATGGGCAGGGCGGTTCGCAATTGCTCAATGATGGTAGTACTTACGGTGTTGCATGCCACCACAATGACATCAACGTCTTTACTTAACTTGTTAAGTATTAGCAAGACTAGGGAATAGAGCTGATCGGGCGTCTTGGTGCCATATGGAACATTTTTAGTGTCGTTGACAAAAATAACTTCACAAAAGGGAAGTGCTTTTTCGATAGCCCGGGCCACCGATAAACCCCCTACCCCGGAGTCAAAGACGCCAATCTTAGGCTGCTTCATGGGTTTTTCGGGCCGAGCGAATCACGTTCTCAAAAAGCGCGCTGACAGTAAGCGGACCGACTCCGCCCTTTTCTGGCGTGATGGTTAGATTATCCATTTGGCGGACCTCTGCAGCGACATCACCAACCAGGCCATTGCTATCAGTAGCAACCCCGGCGTCAACGATAACTGCACCTTCTTTAATCATATCTCGTTTGATTAGGCCCGGTACACCGGTGGCACATACCAGTACATCGGCTTGCCGCGTAACGTCTATTAGTTCCCCGCTCTGCTTGTCCATAATAGTCACATCCAGGCCCGAGGCTTTCCATATCCGGGCGAGCGGACGGCCGACCAGACGACCGTGACCAACAATCACTAACTTTTTGGCTTTGAGCTCAACGTTGTAGCCTGCCAACAACCAGTTGATTGCCATGGGGGTAGCTGGGTCAAAGGTAGCATTTTCACCCAAGCCATCAACATCCTTTTGCGGCGAAACTGCGTTTAGCACTTGGGTGGTCTGAGTTGGGTCAGGTAATGGTATTTGGACGATAATGCCATGAACGGTTTCGTCATTGTTGGCCTGCTGTATGGTTTTGATAGCGTCGGCCTGTTCTACAGTGCGGACATCAACTGTTACACCAATATCCTTGCCGTAGTTTGTTTTGAGCTTCATATAGCTGTCAACGACCGGGTCAGGGTTAGTACGGATAATCACCAGCTTTGGCGTTAGGCCACTAGCCTGCACTAAACTACGCACTTGGTGTGCTTGTCGTTGTTTAATAAAACCAACTAACTCCAGGCCATTGAGTAATTTCATACCTTGCTATTTTACCCTAAAACTTGCCAAAACAGAGGTAATTTGGTAAAGTTTGCTGGTCAATTGGCCAATCAAACAGTGGTTGCGACCAGCTGACCGACACGGGCCAGTAGCTCAGCTGGTTAGAGCACCTGCCTCTTAAGCAGGGTGTCGAGGG
>CAZBRC010000046.1:0-6621 GCA_964494415.1 uncultured Candidatus Saccharibacteria bacterium | reverse complement strand
TGTTCGGAACATCCTGGTCACCAACACTAAAGGAACGGTTATTATGAACACGCTTGTTACCGGCTACCAAAAGCTTGGTGCGCAGCTACAACAACTCCGTAACGGTGTCTTGATTGCCTATGAGGCTGGTGTAACCACGCCCTATGCGCTGCAAAATGCCGAAGCCCGCGGCGTTTGTTTTGTTGGGCCAGCCGTTAAGGTGTATGCCGGACAAATAGTCGGGCTCAATACTCGCCAAGAGGATATGGAAATCAACGTCTGTAAAGCCAAGCACCTCACCAATATGCGTAGTAGTTCCTCTGATGGCGTGGTGCAATTGACTCCGCCGACAACTTTAAGCTTAGAGGAATGCCTCGATTTTATTGAGAATGACGAATTACTAGAGGTAACACCCAAGAGCCTGCGTCTGCGCAAACGCGAGTTAGACCCCAACAAACGCAAACGTCAAAAATTATGAGAGCTACAGTTATAAAACTAACTTAAGCCGACCTACTGTTAAACAGTGAGTATATTTAGGACAATTGCTCCGGTACCGGTAAGCCAATTTCGTGTAAGGGTAGATATTCAAAATAGTAACGACACCCTACTGAAATTATATAATCTCTCACATCTTTGTATTCGTCTTTTCTGTACCAGTCACTTAAGATGTAAATAAATTCAATCTCATAGTTTAATGACGAGAATAATTTCTGGTATTGTTTCTTCTTGAAGTCGCAGGTTTGTAGCTTTTCATCTACAGATCCAGCACCCTCCTGGAACTTAACCTCGATGATATATATAGTATTATCTTTAATTACATAGATTGCATCGTCGGGTAGCAATTTTTTCGAGATATAATTCCTATAATCGATATCCTGCTCCTTTAGAAATACGTACAAAGAATGCTGCTTATAAGAGTATGCGATGACCTCATCATGATAAATAATTGAATTCTCTTCAATCTTATAACCAGGCAGTTTAGAGAGTGCCGTGCAAATATCTACACGACCCTCGAAAACGATTCCTGTGCGCGTATTCCCACCACCAATTCCGCCCTTTTTCAAAACATTTTCTCCTGAATATGATTATATCGCTTCACAGAAAGTTCTAAATATTCTTTTTCTAAGTCTATGCCGATAAACGCGCGGTTGTGTTTAGCCGCTGCTAAACCAGTAGTTGAGCTTCCGGTGAAAGGATCTAGAATTAGGTCTCCTTCGTTAGTGCTGGCAATTACAATTCGCTCAAGTAAAGCCATGGGTTTTTGAGTTGGGTGTTTACCAAAGATTTTTTCTTCAGCTTTTGGGGTTCCAATAGCCCAAACACTACGCATTTGCTTGCCATCCTTTTTTATCTGGTCTGCTAAGTGCCATTGACCTTCCTTCATCTTCTTGTAGTTGAAGGTGTGTTTTCCGTTTAGGTCTTTTCGAGCCCAAATTAGTGTCTCGTGGCTGGCGGTAAAATATCTGCCACTCAAATTTGGGGCAGCGTTTGGCTTGAACCAAGCAATATCATTAAGTATCTTAAAGCCCGTAAGTTGGAGTGCAAAGCCACATTGATAAATAGAATGATAGGTCCCACTGATCCATATTGTGCCACCAGGCTTTAAAACCCTGAAGCACGCTTGTATCCAACGTTTATGAAACTCCATATCATTTTCCACACCCGCACTTTCGTCCCACTTTCCTTTATTTACACTTACTCGTTTTCCGGCATGCACCGTGAAACCACCATTTGAAAGGTTGTAAGGTGGATCTGCAAAAATCATGTCAACGCTATCTTCAGGTAAAGTTCGCAATAGATCTATGCAGTCCGCCTGATATAAGGTGAACGCCCTTTTAGAAAAAAATGGTTTTATCTCAACCTTTGTTGGTTCTCTTGTCTGCATATCTATATTCTACCGACAAACTATTAAAAAATCTCAAAATGCTTACACAGATTTCATAAAGCCGTAGTTATGCTAGGCGCCCATATTTTCACGATGAGCTATACTAAAAGAGTAAAGAGGGAGATTTTATGAGTTCGAAACTAAATCCATATATCAGCTTTGAAGATAACGCCCGTGAGGCAATGGAGTTTTATAAAACCGTGTTTGGCGGCAAACTAGAACTTTCAACCTTCGGCGAAGCGGGTATGACAGATCATGGCGTCAAGCCAGACGGCATCATGCATGCATCACTCATTGCCGACAACGGTATCACCTTGATGGGTGCCGACACCATAACGGGTATGCGCGAGTACAAGAAGGGTAGTGACATTAGCATTTCTTTAAGCGGCGACGATGAAGCTGAGCTAACGGGGTACTACAACAAACTGGTAGAGGGTGGTAAAGAAGAGCAACCGCTGACCAAGGCACCATGGGGTGACACATTTGGCATGTGTACAGACAAGTACGGCATCTTTTGGATGGTCAACATCACCGCCAAGCAATAACACAGCCAGTTTATTGCTCGCTTGGCTTCGGTTACAGATGTGATACGCTGTATGGGTATGTAATTTCAGGAAGCTATGTCAGATAGAGAATATGTAGTCGAAGCTAAAAACCTGTACAAGTCTTATGGCAAAACAGAGGTTTTAAAGGGTCTTAATCTTAAAGTTAAGCGCGGTACCATGCTGGCCCTGTTAGGCCCGAATGGTGCTGGTAAGACAACCACGGTGCGCATTTTAAGCACACTGCTATCTTTTGATAGCGGTAGTGCGTTAGTCGAGGGCTACGATGTCGTCGAGCAATCAGATAAAGTCCGGAGCGTCATTGGGTTAACTGGTCAGTCTGCCGCAGTCGATGAGCTACTCACCGGCCGCGAGAACTTAGTTATGATGGGTGAGTTATATCGGTTGACGCCCGCAAGCGCCAAAGCCCGCGCCCAAGAGCTGCTAGAAGAGTTCGACCTGGTAAAAGCCGCCGAACGCACTGCTAAAACCTATTCGGGTGGAATGCGTCGTCGCCTGGACCTGGCTGTCAGCTTAATTGCCACGCCGCCGATTATCTTTTTAGACGAACCAACAACCGGCCTAGACCCACGCTCGCGCTTAGCCATGTGGGATATTATCAAGAAGCTGATTGAAAACGGCACGACCATTTTGCTTACAACCCAATATCTAGAAGAAGCCGACCAGCTGGCTGACATGATAGTAGTTATAGATGACGGAAAAGTTATCGCCGAAGGCACAGCTGCTCAATTAAAGAGCAAAGTTGGCAACGATCGTTTAGAGCTAACCTTTAAAGATGCTGACGCCTTGCAGCAAGCCATTACAGCCCTGGGCAAAAGCGTAGCCGACTCTGACGACAAAGAACACAGCGTGTCCATTGTTATCAAGAACACTGATATTGATGTTCGCCAAACCTTGGATATTTTGGCTAAGGCCAAGATTCATGTTGAATCGATGGCCGTGCATAAGCCAACCCTCGATGACGTCTTCCTGGCGCTGACGGGTAAGCAAAAATCCACCAAAAAATCCAAACAGGAGAAGAAATAATGGCTGTGGAACTGGTTTTTCAGAAAAAACCCAAATGGGTTCTGTCGCTGCGTGATTCACTGTTGATGATTAAACGCAGTAGTCGACATATTGTCCGCAACACCGATCAGCTACTGGGCGCATTCTTTCAACCGATTATGTTCTTGGTGTTGTTTTCGCTGGTATTTGGTGGGGCAATTTCTAAAGCCTTGCCACCCGGCGTCACCTATCTTAACTTTTTGATGGCCGGAATCATTGTCCAAACCGTGGCGTTTGGTTCTACCACGACGGCCGTGTCTATCTGTAATGACCTACAAAAAGGTATTGTTGACCGCTTCCGCTCGCTGCCGATGGCAAATCTGGCAGTCTTGAACGGTCACGTGACAGCCGACCTATTTAGAAACACGATTTCTACCTGTGTGATGTTAATTACTGGATTCATTATTGGCTTTAGGGCTAACGCCAGCGCCAAGGACTGGTTATATATCGCCGGAATTTTGGTGCTGTTCACACTAGCCTTCTCGTGGCTGATTGCCATTATGGGTGTGTTAGCCAAAAGCGTCGAAGCCGTTCAGTGGCTGACGTTTGTAATCATCTTCCCTCTGACGTTTGCTAGCACTGCCTTTGTGCCGGCCGAGGGGATGAACCAATACCTCAAGGCTTTTGCGGTCAACCAGCCAATTAGCCAGGTAGTTGAGGCTGTACGCGCTTTGATACTCGGTATGCCGATTGGTAACCATGGTTGGTTAGCGGTTATCTGGAGTATCGGCATCTTACTGTTTGCGGTACCAGTGGCGTCTATTATGTTCCGCCGCCGAACTTCTCAATAGCTAGCGAATCGTTGTGCCCCGACGAGCGAGAATGTGATTGAATCTTATGGACGAACCACCACTCTATGAACTATAGTAAGCAGTAACGCTTATGGTAGGTTTTATTGGTAAGTTTGGGAGGAGCGGCTTGTTGAAAGTAATTGCCGCATTTATTGCTGTCGTGGCAGCGATTACTGTGCCGTACACACAAGTATCAGCAAGCACTTTCGCCGGGGTTAACGGTAAGGTGTATTACGTCGATGCCGCAACCGGTCACATTGGAACGGTTAAAGCCGATGGCACCGGTGCGCAAACAGTCCTCAACACCCAATCCGACAGCGTATCGCTCTCATCTGATGGTACAAAAATAGCCTTCGAAGACTTTACCGGAAGCAGCTTTGAGCTGCATGTGGCGAACGCCGATGGTACAAACAATATAACCCTTTCCAACCCAGGTGCTAATGATTATCGCCCGGCATGGTCGCCCGATGGCACAAAGCTTGCCTACATCTGTGCCAATGGAAGCCAACAGATTTGTGTAGCAAACGCAGATGGTACTGGGCGCACACAACTTACACACGAAGCATTAGATAATGACCGGCCTTCTTGGTCACCCGATGGTCAGAAAATTGTCTATCAAAAAACTGCCGGCAGCAACGGGGTCGATATCTATGTTATGAACCCCGACGGTAGCAGTAAAACCGCGGTAGCAAACACCGCAGCGCACGAACAGGATCCGCGTTGGTCGCCCGACGGCAGCAAAATACTGTACTCACGGTTCACTGATAACACCTATCTCTACGAGGTATACCAGATGAATGCAAATGGTAGTAGCCAGACCCGGCTGACTAACCACACCGAATACGACGTAAACCCGATGTATTCACCAGATGGTTCCAAAATTTATTTCTTGAGTGAAAGCAATGGCTTTGGAGCCTATAAGTTGTATCAGATGGATGTCGATGGCTCCAATCTAACCAAAATCAACAACTCGGTCAGTATCAGTAATTTTGAAGCCCAACCATTAACGCTCAAGCCCGTTGCCAGTAACGCAAACCCCACAATATCAGTCAGTGGTGGAACTGCCAATATTGATATACCAGCGCTGTATACCGAACCATATGGTCTAGGGGTCAATGCTGCGAGTGTGACGGTTACCTCGACGCCCACCTATGGCAGTACAACTGTGAATGGTAGTGGTGTTGTCACGTACACCCAAACCAAACAAGTTTCTTCGAGGTCGGTTTGGAGTCGTTTTAGCTCCCTGTTCTTTGCTAAGGTGTCTGCTGCCCCGACAGATAGCTTTACCTATCAAGTGTGCTCACAAGCCAGTGCCAGCCTATGTTCTACCGGAACGGTAACGGTCAATGTGCTGGGAGCAAGTATTACCGCGCCCAATACTGGCTACGGCTCACAAGGGAGCACACTAGTCGGACCATTAGTGCTGGGCGCAGCTTTTAGTGTAATGCTCGGGGTGATCTTGAATAAACGCAAAAAAACTTCTTAAAAATATACATCTACACCAACAGGTTGTTACGGGAATACGGTCAGTAAACTGTGGCTGGGAATCGTTAACATAATTGCGCCAACTTCAGATGCGACTATTGCATAATTAATCTTCGAATCGTACCATAAGCATTATGAACAAAGACCGCGGCTTTGCCCCAGTCGAATTAATAATCGTTTTACTTGTCGTCGCAGCGGTCGGCGTTGTGGGCTGGAAAGTAGTGGGTTCAAAAAACAAAAACCAAGCTGGCACAAGCGCAAGCGGTGGCGCCTCTAAGGCAGAATTTGTTGAGTGGAGCTTTGACGGCAACAGCTGGAAACCAAGAGGCGACGCCCCAGCCTGTGAGAATCCATTGGTCGTTAATTCGCCGGTTGATGTGACCAAAGTTGATGGGATTTTGATGCCAGGCGAGGTCCGCGGTGGCGACTTTAAGCCTCATGGAGGATTTTCGCGCGCAGCCTTTGATAATCCAAACAAAGTTGATGTAACGGCAATCCGCGATGCATACGTGTACCAAGGTGCACGCTATCTACACGGCGGCAAAACCGTTCAGTACATGTTCGATTTTATGGATTCATGTGGCATCCGCTACCGTCTAGATCACCTCGCGACGCTCACACCAGAATTTCAGAAGCTGGCTGACAAGTTGCCCGAGGCTAAACCTGATGACAGTCGAACCACCAAATTTGATCCGGTATTGGTTAAGAAGGGCACCCTCATCGCAACTGAAATTGGCATCAAAGACGACAGTAACGCCTTCTTTGATTTTGGTGTCTATGACTTACGTGCCCCAAATGAAGCTTCAAAGACTGCCTTATATAAAACTGATCAACTGCGTATTTCTGACAAAGAACAATCCTTCTTTGCGCTTTG
>CAZBRC010000045.1:0-6843 GCA_964494415.1 uncultured Candidatus Saccharibacteria bacterium | reverse complement strand
GGGTGTCTATATTATTGCTGGTATCCTGATTATTGGTGAGCTGGTACCGGGCTCTGCGGCCGCTCTGTTTACGAGTGCCGGGCTAATTGGGGTTGCCCTGGGTTTTGGTGCCCAGAGCCTGGTGAGAGACCTGGTAAGCGGTATTTTTATCATTATCGAGAATCAGTATCGGATTGGTGACTTTGTCGATATAGGCGGTGTCAGTGGTACCGTTGAGGACATTACAGTGCGTACCACCATCCTGCGTGACTTAGATGGTAATGTACACCATGTGCCCAACGGCTTTATTGATGTCACCACCAACCGAACGATTGGCTACAGCCGCATTAACGAAGATTTGTTGGTAGATGCTGCGGCTGACATTGATCGCTTGGAGCACATTATTAACCACGTCGGAGAAGAAATGGCCAACGACGTTAAGTTTAAAGACATGATTATCGAAGCCCCGCACTTTGAGCGAATCCTAAACTATGCCCCGGCTGGCGTAACCGTGAACGTCCGAGGTAAAACTACGGTCAGCGGCAAGTGGCAGGTTGTCAGCGAACTATACAAACGGCTACACAAAGAGTTCGAGAAGAACAAGATTAAACTAGGCAAACACGTAGCACCACCAACAGTTGCAACCAAAAAGAAATAAGTTCTGCTACTGAAGGCTTAGCGAGCTGTCGCTCAAGTCAGTTGTTGGGAAGTCTTTAGCTTCATCAACCTTTTGTAAGCTAGTGTCGATGGTCGTACTTGAGGTATCAACGTCTTGCGTCGATACACTATTGGAGGTTGTTTCTGTGGTAGTAGAGGTAGTGGTTGGAGTCGGTGTTTTAGTTTCGCGCGACTTCATATAGGCAAACACTGCCACACCAATTAGGCCAAGGGCCACGATAATAGCTACGATAATGGCAGCAACTGGGGCGCCGTGACGCTTTTTGGCAGGTTGCGCAGCGGCTGGCGTAACCGTACCTGCAGCAGGAGTCTCTGGTGTTGAACTGCTGGCTTCGGCGGGCGCAGCCGGGGCTGCAGCCGGAGATGACATATCGCCACCACCAAAACTAGCCGGTGTGTCTGGGGTCGATGGGCTGTCTGTAACCGCTTCGGTACCAGACAAGGCTTCGGTAATCGGTGGTGTTGCAACAGTCGGGTCAACAGCTGGGCCGCCAACCATAGGCTCAGCTGACGCAGGGTTAGCCGTAGGGTTAGCTGGTTTAGGGGCTTGGATATCCATAACAGGAGCTCCGGGGGTCGAGGTTTTGTTGTTTTCTGGTTCCATGACGATCTCCTAGTTGGTACTCTCTTTAGCTTCTACTTGGCTGCGCAGATCCTTTAGTGTCACCTTAACGGTGTCTTTTAGGTAGGTACGTATGTCAGCAGCGTCTTTTGACACTTTTTCGCGGGCGGTGCGGGCCGCTTCCAGCGAGGCCTTAAAGGCTGTGGGGTCGGATACACAATCCATGTTCTTTAAATCGGTTACAGCCTGTTTGTAGGCAGTCAGGTCGGTGTTAAATGTGGCTACCTTGGCCTTGAGTGTCGTAATCTCGGTATCTAAGGTTGTGGTGTCGATGTTCTTGGCTTTAAGCTTTGTAGAGAGCTTGGTGAGGTTATCAATGACATTGTTGTACACCTCGGTTCGGCTGGTTTCGATACCCTTGATGCGTTGACCCAATGAACTGATAACACCTTGCGAAGTAGTACATTTGCCCTTAATCTTGGCTGTTTCGGCGGTGGTTAACTTGGTTTTAAGTTCAGTTTTGCGATCTGACAAACGCTTGGCCAGCTCGGTCTTTTGCTGTTCGGTCAGTGGAGTATCAGCGCTACTTGAACTAGAAGAGCTGTTAGAAGTGCTTGTTGTTGAACTTGAATTAGATGAACCCTCAACCGCCATAGCCACGTTACCCGCCAATAATGGCGTTACAACAGCGACGGCAAGTAGAGCTCGGGCAAATTTTCTCATTATGATTCCCTTTATGTTTATTCTACCACACCTATAGTAACACGATTATAGATGGTATCGACCAGCTGTTTGGGAAATTAATTGTTCTTTTAATAAGTCTTCGATAACAGCTTGTAGTCGACTGTCTGGGTAGGCGGCTTGAAGCTCGCTTAAAGTCTTCGGTTCTTTTGCCAGTGTGCGCAATACACTGCCACGAATTTGACGCTTTGAGCCATCAAAGGCCGATTGCTTAGTATAGTGTTTACTGCGTCGGTTAGGGTTAGGGAATGCGGCCTTAAGATAGGTGCCATAGTCCATGAGCACCCAATAAAATTCCTTGGGTGGCCGAGAATTCAGCGTCAGTAACTCCTGGAGTACCTGTTGGACCTCAGTATCACGCACTTCCGTCTGATTGGTGAAGTAATGGTGGATAATAACCGTTCGGACATTAGTCTCAATAAAGACTACTGGCTGATTGTAAGCGTAGGCCAGGATCGCACCAGCGGTGTTCGCTCCAATACCTGGTAGCGCTACCAACTCTGGTACTGTGCGCGGGAACTGCCCTTGCTTATCGATATCCTGAGCCGCTTGCCACACGTAGCGAGCCCGACGATTGTAGCCCAGTCCACTCCAAGCTCGTATGACATCTGCTAACTGGGCGGTGGCCAAATCATGGAGCGTCGGAAACTGTTTTAGAAACGCCTCATATTTGGGGATGACCCGGGGCACTTGAGTTTGTTGCAACATAACCTCGGAGACTAAAATATGGTAAGGGTCGGAGGTGTGACGCCATGGTAGGTCACGTTTATGCTGGTCGTAGTACGACCACAGGTCTTTTAGCACTTGCTGATGGGGAGAAGTTTTCACCACTTACGAGGTTCGTGCTGCCACCCAATTCATGACGGCCGCCGCTGCCACCCAGTTAGGAATTAATATAAACAGGCTCAACCAAAAACTATAATCTTGATGCATGACAAACACCATGACGCCAATGGTATACGCTAGATAGGGAATATAGGTGAGCTTACCGGCAGTGCTGTATGGTAGATAACTGCCTCTTACTTTTTTGAACCAAGGCTTTGATTTTTTAGTCATAGTTTGTCGATTTCTTTGGCTAGAGCCTTGTCTTTAGCGGTAACTTTGCCGGCCGAGTGTGTCGTTAAAACAATTTTTACCCTACCCCACATGAGTGCCACCACGGGGTGATGGTTAGCCGCTTCCGCCAGATCACCGACTTTATTTACAAACGCTAAAGCCGATTTAAAGTCCGGGAATTCGAACTCTCGAACCAGACTATTGTCTCTTTCTTGCCACATGGTTTGATTATAGCTCATCGCCATGTATCAGACACAACCGAGGGCGGCTATCTTAGTAGAAGCTGATCACCTAGTAGTAGAACCAGGTACCGATGCCCGAAGCATTGCTGACATCTTTTAGTTTGTGCGGATCACCGCCGTTAATGCTCAGCACGTAATCGGCCGTCTCTTGTGAAGTTTTAACTCGATAGACCACCGTATCATTGTCAATCCAATAGACTGGGTCGACCAGGCCACTCTGGCTTGTCAGGGTTGTTTCCTTACCAGAGCTCGTATCATAGCTGACCAGTACTCCCTTGCCGTCTCGATTATCTACCCATAGACTGTGCTGACCATCGGCACTATCGACATAGAGTCGGTTATCTGGATTGGCCGGCTCACCAGAAAGCTTGCTGGCGATGGTATTGCCAAGTTTGTAGTCATACCACTGCTGGGGTACTGACAAAGTGAAATGATCGTAACTGGTGCGGAATATATTCCAGACTTCCTGCGGAAGGACGGCTTGGCGATTGGTGCCGTCGGCATTGACTTGATACAAGCCGGCCAGGCCGCCGCCAAGATTATTGGAGGACGGCGCGTAATACAATTTGCCGTCAGCAAACGCGACGTCATTAAAGTAATTGGCGGCGGCCAAGTCTTTATTGGCTTTGGTTTTAACATTGTAGCTAACTAAACGTTGGCGTTTAGGGTTAGCCGCGCTGGCACCAGCACTAATTTGAGCGTACACCAGTTCGTCACCCGACCAATCAATAACCTGGATACGCTCTGATTCAGCCAATGTAGTCGTGGAGTTGTCGCTTACGTCGATAAGCACCAAGCTGCTCATCAAGTATCCATCGCTGTTGTGTTTGTTCTCACGAGTCGACACCAAGGCGGCCATATCGCTCGCCGGGTGCGGCACAAGTGCCAGATCATCTCGCTCCCGACCGGTACCGGCCAGTACTAATTTTTCGTTTTTGCCATCAACATCAACCTTGTACACATCATATTTACCAGACCGTTTTGATACAAACACGTGGGCATGCTGACTCACCATCTTGACGTTGTGGGTAGCCGTATTCTCGTTGGAGACCATTATTTTTTCGGTGCGTAAGCCATCCTTTGTGATAATCACTTCGAAACTCTTTGGTGCATTTTTGTCCACCGTTAGCTTTATGACACCTTTTTCGTCGGATGTAGCGTCGGCTTCCCCACTCGTTGCATCGGCTTTATTGATAGGTTTGCCGGTTAAGTAGTCGGTCACTAAAAAGCTGTATTGGGTGCCGACCGGCTTGATTGACATACTGCCGAGCGGGTTACTGCCCCAGCCAATTGTTACCGTACGAGTATCGGTGGCGAATGCCTTTTTTTGAATAGTTAAGCTGCTACGACCAAGACGTAATTTGGTTAAGGTGGCTTTACCATCTTCGTTTGTCACCACCGTCTGACTCCCCAGACTGACGGTAACGTTTTTAAGGGGTTGCTGGGTACTCTCATCGAGCACAACCAGTGACGAACTACTCCGTACACCAGCAGTGTTTAAGACCGCATAACGCGTCGTCGGCACTAAAGCAACTGACAATATAATTACCGCCACAGCCGCAATAGTCAGCCAGCGAGCTTTGGGGTTAGCCCACCAATTTTTAAAGAAGTTTTTTGTCTTTTGCCCGAAGCCCAGTGGTTTATTGGTGAACGCCTGGTTAAGTTCTTTGTCCTCGGCCGCCAATAGATCATCACCTTCTTTTTCGACAATATCATCAACCGCGGCCGCCGTCTTGGCGTCCTCTACCGGCTCGACCACTTGTGGCTGAACGGCTGGCGGATCGGCAACTTCTGGCTTCTGATCCTTGTTGACGACTGGCTCCAACATATCTTTGACTCGCTTTTCAAGCTCGTCAAAGTTGGGGCCGCCTAAATCTGGTTTTCGTTCTTTTGGCATATCAGTAAAATACTACTGCTTATTTTACCAGAAACACTAGTACTATGACTGTTTACTTTGAGCCGGACAGCTGCCGGAACATCCAGCCAACCACCAGTGCAACCACCACGCCCACTAAGATAATGACCCAAGCGCTTGAAGAATTACTGCTTGTAACAGTGGTGGTTTGGGCCGGGATGCTACCTGAGCATGACGTCGTACACGACGCCGTAACCGAAAGGCTTGTAGCTGTAATTTGATTAACGTCTGTCGCACTGGTTTGTTGCAAATTGGTGGTTGTCGGCGCAAGACTAGGCTGAGTGACGGCTTGGGGATTATTGGTTTGCACCAGGCCTGTTTGCTGCTTTTGTAAATCCATACATCTATTCTAACGTCTTTATGCAAACAAAAAAGGAGCTTTTGACGGCTCCTTATTTGCGTGATGTGGGCCATTGCTGGCTTTGTCACTAATCACCTCACGATGACTACTCAGTACTATAGACCGCTGCCTCCTACTTGTCAAACATTAACTTTTATTTTATAAATGCTTATGTTTACTTCTGTGGATAACTCAATTGTTCTGAGCAAGCGGACACTCCGCCACCGCCGTCATGATTGCCAGTTGACTGGCGGTCATGGCTACTTCATATTGGCGTTGCCTACCCCGTTCGCCACCGTAACAGGCTTGCACGACGCCGGTACTCTCATCTATCAAATCTGGATAAATCCGGAAATGACCACTCGCTGTTGTGCCGATACTTGATTCGTAGATGGTTCTGGAGGCGGCTAAATGTAGCTCCCGATCGTAAACAATCCGGTATGGCCGAAATTTGTACTGCGCAATGAGCTGCGGGTCGACAGGTGGATTACCTCTTTTTTCTAGATCTACATCCAGGATGAATGATAAGTCCGTCGCCAAACGCTCAAACCGCACCAGCTCAGCATATGCTTGGTCGGTATCATCGCCATAGAATCTTGTGACCTGGTCTTCGACGCCAACAATTTCTCTGCAGGTAACTTCTGGGGGTATTCCGGGTTTGGGCATGCTAATTGTTATACCACTTAACTAGTTTGAGGCAAGCAGTAGCGCAATACTACCAACCACCACCACCACCGCCTCCACCGCCGCCACCGGCACCACCGCCGCCAAAACCACTGGAACTGGAGCTACTGGGGCTACTAAATGCCTGGGCACTTGACGAGGACATATTGCCAATCGCCGAGGCAAGATACGCGGTTCGGAAGGTCGCGTAGTCGCCGTGATACCAATCGGGCGACTCTGTATAAATACCCTCAAATTGTTTCGCCCAACCCTTTTCTAGGCCAAAAATCATGGCGTATGGTAGTAGAGCTTCGAACAATTTAACTTTTTGCTTGGTATTCTTAGGGTCAACACTGTAGCCGGTTTTTTCAGCACCTTCGGGACTTTGCAAATATTCGAAGCGCTTTTCTTCGACCACCTTTATAAACTCCTTAACCCCCAGCAAATAATCCCGGGTTTCGACACCAGTTTGACTGCGAGCAGGCATAGTGTTGCTCATAAGGGCAATGGTTGCTCCACTGAGCACCAGTCCGATACCTAGCAACAAAAGAATGCCGGTAAAGCATGCGATAAAACCAACCACGGCCAAGAATATGCCCCAGCCAATATAGCGCGTCCGGGCCTTGCTAGGTTCCATGAGGAAGTAGCCGCCGGTCGTGAGAGACGT
>CAZBRC010000044.1:0-6912 GCA_964494415.1 uncultured Candidatus Saccharibacteria bacterium | reverse complement strand
ACGTGGTTCGCAGCGAACCAGGCTGTTAATTGTTTGTAATGATGAAATCCTAGTGTTGCGATCGTGGCTAGGAAACGGTACGTGGGGGCTGCCGGGCGGTGGCATTCATAAACGGGAGACTGTTATTGATGGCCTGATTCGTGAAGTGAAAGAAGAAACTGGTATACACGTCTCGCCCGAAGGACTCAAAGCACTCGGCGAAGCCGATGCCACAGAGAGTGGGCTACACTTTCACTACCATGCCTACGTCTACATTATGCCTACCAAGCCAGAGGTAACGCTGCAACGTCATGAGATTCTGGAATCCTGGTGGATGCCGCAGTATGCCGTAGAATCAAGCGGCTGTAGCCCAATCGTTACAGAAGTCTTAAAGCGCTGG
This sequence comes from uncultured Candidatus Saccharibacteria bacterium, assembly GCA_964494415.1. Taxonomy (GTDB): domain Bacteria; phylum Patescibacteriota; class Saccharimonadia; order Saccharimonadales; family OMJO01; genus CAZBRC01. The sequence continues at coordinate 6,533 of CAZBRC010000044.1, read as the reverse complement.
CAGGCAACCATCGAAATCTGATAAAATAAGGGTTCGGTAACAGAGAGTGGTCTGTTGGCCGTACGCATACATGCTTCGAAAAAAATCTACGAATACACCTAAAATATCGCCGACTACTGCGCAACCCTCCGGTTTTTGGCACCTTCGAAACCACCCTTTCGTGGTCCCGGTGGTAACCTTTTTGGTGCTGTTTTTTATCTCAATGGTGGCGCTTATTAACATGGGCGGTACTACGGTGGGTGCCACCGACTCCCACGTGGTGCATGTTTATGTGGATGGCGAACAACAAATTGTACCAACTCGGGCAGCCACGGTGGGTGATCTGCTCAAGCGACTCGATGTCAAAACCCAAGAGGGTGATATTGTCGAGCCGCCAGCCGAAACGCCGATTCAGGCCGATAACTTCACCATAAATATTTATCGCGCCCGGCCAGTCACGGTTATTGATGGTACGCACAAAACTACGCTGATGACTGCTGCTCAAACACCTAAGGCTGTCGCCAAGCAGGCCGGCTTAACCCTACAACCAGAGGATAAAGTCACAGCAGTTAGCAACGACAGTGTTCTTAAAGACCCAGTTTTGGCACAACAACTGGTGGTAGAGCGAGCCACACCAATTGCACTGAATCTATACGGTCAGACTGTTAATGTGCGGACTCACGCTAAAACCGTCAAGGATTTGTTGGACGAACGAGGGATTAAACCAGACAGTGTCAGTGTCTTTCCGGCGGTAGACTCAACATTAAAAGCAAATGGGGTAGTCTATGTGACTGACCCCGGTAAAGATGTTGAACTAGCCGAAGAAGACATACCGTTTGGCACTGATTACGTCGATGACTTCAACCTGTTGTTCACGACTACTCAAGTGAAGAGCGAAGGCCGCATTGGTAAGCGAATCACCGTGTACGAGAACCCCAAAGGCCACCCAGAGCAGCGTAAAGTGTTGCAGCAGGTCCTTATTAACAGTCCGGTCAATCAGGTGGTGGCTCGTGGTCGTAAAGTAAACACCGCGGCAATCAGTGGTGATAAAGCCTCCATCATGGCCGCCGCTGGCATCAGTGCAGCCGACTACTCGGCCGTAGACTACATAATTGGACATGAGTCGGGTTGGAAGCCAGGTAGCGTCAGCAGTAATGGTTGTTACGGCTTGGGTCAGGCCTGCCCGGGCGCCAAGTTGGTAGCAGCTTGTCCCAACTGGGCCAATGACCCAACCTGTCAGTTACGATTCTTTAGCGGCTATGCCCAACGCTACGGCGGCTGGCAGGGCGCTTACACGTTCTGGGTTCAAGCTCACTGGTGGTAGACTGACGCTATGTCACAAGACCTACCGGCAACCAAAAAATCACTTGGCCAACATTGGCTCAGTGATCCAGATAGTCTGCAGGCGATGTGCGAGGCTGCACAACTGAGTACTACCGATACGGTGCTAGAAGTTGGCCCGGGTCCTGGAACACTTACGACTTACCTGGTACGTTCGGTTAAAGCGGTGATAGCAATTGAACTTGACGCACGTTTAGCGGCAGCCTTGCCGCACAATGTACCAGCCGCCAATTTAATAGTGGTAGAGCAGGACATTTTACAGTTTGATCTGACAGCCGTACCACCGGACTATAAGGTGGTTGCGAACATCCCCTATTATTTGACGAGCCATTTGATACGTGTGCTGTCAGAAACCCCTAACCAACCGGCGTGTGTGGTGATTTTAGTGCAAAAGGAAGTTGCCGAGCGGGTGGCGGCTGAGCCGGGGCAGATGTCGCTGCTGAGCGTAACTGCTCAGTTTTACTGGCAGGTTAGCCTGGGGCAGGTGATTCCAGCTGATTTATTCGTGCCCCCACCCAAGGTAGACTCACAGATTCTTATACTGCAGCGCCCGGCTCAGCCGCAGTTTAAAAACATACACGCAAAACCGTTCTTTCAGCTGGTAAAAGCCGGTTTTGCTAACCGCCGCAAGACCTTACTCAACTCGCTATCAGGCGGGCTACACCTGAGCAAAGACCAAGCTAAGCTTCTATTGGAGTCGGCAGGCATCGATCCCGGTGTGCGGCCGCAGGAGCTTTCTATGCGCCAGTGGCAAAAACTGTACGACGCCCAACAAAACACTTGACGTGTTAAGTATTCATTTATACACTATAAGCATATGCAGCTGACAAACAACATCGGGTATCTGTTACAGCACCTCTCTTTTGTTTTGAATCGCCAATCTGACCAAGTTCTTCAGGAGCAACTGGGTATCGGCTTTTCGCAGTTCAAAATAATGATGGTATTACAGTGGGATCCGAGTGTTCAGCAAAAATATATCGCCGACAAACTCGGCCAAACCGAGGCTAGTATCAGCCGGCAAATTAAGCTGTTGCACGAAGACGGTATGCTGACCAGTCAGGTTCGTCCAGAAAATCGACGGGAGCACATCACTCGCTTAACACCCAAAGGCGAGCGCGTTATCGACAAAGCCATGGAGATCCTCAACAACTACCATGCGCCGGTCTTTAGCCAGCTGAGCTCCAAGCAACAAGAGCAATTACTCGAAGCACTCAAGGTAATGCACCAACAGGCCTGTCACGCCGAGCACGCTGCCGGCCCGCTTGCTCAGAAGTTTTAATACCAGATAATCAGGGACCACCGGAGAATAGATGGCTACAAAAAAATCTGCCACCAAAACAACATCCACCGAGCACCGCCTAGAAGGTAAGGCCTTGCCAGTTGTTATTCTGACCATCTTCTTGGATGTGTTGGGGGTAGGAATACTAATCCCGGTTATACCGCAGCTTTTAGCTAATCCGGCCTCTAGCTTTTACTTATTACCACAGGGCTGGACTTTTAATGGGGGATTAATTTTGCTGGGCTGGTTAGTAGCTATCTATCCGCTGATGCAATTTTTGTCGACGCCAATTTTAGGCCAGCTGTCTGACCGCTTTGGTCGACGCCCAGTTTTAGGTTTTAGTATATTTGGTACGGCAGTTGGCTATGCCCTGTTTGCGGTTGGTATTATCACACGAAACATCCCATTACTATTCACGGCGCGAGCTTTAGATGGAATCACCGGCGGCAACTTAAGCGTTGCCCAAGCCGTGATCGCCGACGTGACGCCACCAAAAGACCGCGCCAAACGATTCGCTCTTATTGGAGCGGCCTTTGGAACCGGATTCGTGCTGGGGCCATATTTGGGAGCAAAACTTAGTTCGCCAAATATAAGCTTCTTCGGTCTGTTTGACACGCCGCATTGGTTTAATCCAGCCACGCCATTTTGGTTCACTACGATCTTAAGTTTCATTAACTTCTTACTGGTTATTTTCTTGTTGCCCGAGACTAACAGACAACTCAAGCACATCAAAGTAAAAATTAGTAAGGCTATCAGCAACATCGTGACCGCCGCGACGTATCCTGGACTACGCGTAATATTTCCGGCCATCTTTTTGTTTTGGGGCGGTTTTGCATTCTTCCAGACTTTCTTCCAGGTGTTGCTGATTCAAAAGCTCCACTTTAATCAGAGCAACATTGGTGACTTCTTTGCCTACATTGGGCTGTGGATTGCCTTTGTGCAGGCGGTCATAACCCCACTTCTAGCTAAGCGCTTTAAACCATGGTCTATCTTGCGGGTAAGCTTGGTGGGTTCTGGTCTGACACTATTCTTATACCTGACAGCCACCAACACCACCGATCTGCTTTGGATAACGCCCATCTTTGCGCTATTCCTTGGTAACACTATCGCTAACAGTCTGGCGTTGGTTAGTATTTCGGCCGACCAGCGTATCCAGGGTGAGGTGCTGGGCATTAATGCTTCAGTGCAATCTCTGGCGCAAGCGATTCCAGCCATCATGAGTGGCTATCTTGCAGCTATTGGTATCAGTACGCCAGTGCTAGCGGGCGGTATTACCGTGTTAGTCGGTGGGCTATTCTTTATCTTGTTCTACCGTCCGCCCAAACGTCTACTCAAGCAAGACCTTGGCGAACCATCGGTGGCTGCCGTATAGCTGAGCCCAAATATTGGTTGGAAATAATTGCCATAAGTGGTATAATAAGAGCCTTGGGGCTGAATTTTAAGCTCGACATTGGACCTTTACAAGTTAGTTTGCAAGCCGCTTATCAGCGTTATAGATACACCTTTTAACTGCAAACGCATTAAAAGATGCCAAGGCTTACGTAGCTGAGTTGACCTCTGGTCTTCGCACTCGTGACTTGGCTCCAGTTTTAGCTTAATACCTAAAACCGCGCAGAATGTGACATCAGATAGCATTTTAACGTGTCATATCATCTGATTGCCCGAATAGGTCTGATCCTGCCTATTCGCTAAGCTTGTGGATCACCACGTGTGACTTTTTGGTCATTTATTGGTCGCACGTTATTGTAAATGACCTACGCTTGTAGACGGCTAACGACGTAAACCGATGGACGCGGGGGCAGTACCCGCCAGCTCCACCAAATGGGCATTATCCAAGCCGGATAGTGCTTTTTTGTTTGCTATAATTCAGTTGTGGGTAACCAAACACAAACAAATTTTCAGCAACCTAAAAAGCGGCTTGTAAGTAAGACATTTATCCTAGTTTTTTGCGTTATTATTCTGCTGCCTGTCGGTTTAGTTGGAGGATTCGGATTACAATGCAAGATTCGCCAAAACATGCACGAGTCCAGCATGGGTAATGTTATTAAAGAGTTCAACGAACTAGAGCTTACTGCTGCAACATCCGGAATAACAAAAAATACTCAAACTGGTGGCGACTGTGTTGATAGTTCGCCATGGGTGAACGCTACTCAAACATATACTTCTAATCAGGCTGGCGAAAAATTAATCACAGACTTTAGGAATAGTATGAAAGTACAAGGTTACAAAGTTACAAATGAGCAATATTCGCATTCGTCTTGCGGCATAGGGTATATAGCAAACGCAGGCAATGGGCCAGTTAACATTAGCTTTAGCGCCAGTAACTATAAAAACACTGGTGATTGCTACAACTCCTATAGCAAGAATAAGCCTGCGGAATTATCCTCCTCTGTCTTAAATAACGTTTACGCCAAGCTTTTAAACCAATAGCCTGCAAGCTTTTATGCAAAGGTTAAGCTCGCGCTGAGTCTTTCATCTGCGTATTTCTGCCTCAATGAGGGGTGAACTTTTTTGGGATGCTCCACCATAATTTGAAAATATTGTATAATAATCATCATATGGCCCACCCAACCGACAGATTAATCAGCCACTTGGGCGAGATAGACCCCACAATGCTAGAGGGGGTGGTTGATACATCCCCAAGCTTAGAGAATTGGGCGTCGGTTCGTCCCATTGTCGCCGACATGGATTTCTCCATGACCACCATGGCCGCCGCCTACGACGCGGCGATTTATAGTATTGGTAGGCAATCAAGGGGCTTAGGCTCAGTTGTCGATCTGCCAATTGGTGCTGCCGTCGGTGACCCAGACGGTCTATTTTTTCAAGGTTATGCGAGCGATAAAGAACTGGCTGTCCCAAGAGCTCATGCCGAAGTTATGGCTGTGGAACATGCTAAAGAGGCAGGCGTGTTGTTGGGTGGTTTAACCCTTGCCACCACCGTTGAACCATGCCCCAATTGCTTAAACGAGATCGAACAGAGTGGTATCAGCAGAGTTATTTATGGTGCTTCCCGAAGGGAACTTGAAATCATGGGCATTTTAAAGCCACATAGCCTCCAAGCACCAGAACTTGTCAAACAAGGCCGAATCCTCGACGGCACATACGATTTTGAATTTTTCCAAATACCAAATCGAGCCGTTCAAGCTGCTTGCCTAGAACTTTTTGGTCCGTATCAACGAAACACCCAAACAGAGGTTGTAGAGTTTGACAGGAGCAAAACCCAAGCCACGCGATTTGCCAACTTTTCAGCTGCCATGGATGAAACTCCAAGAGAGGGTATGGAAATTACCCCAGAAAAGGTTAAATTAGTTGGTAAATTCTCGGATCTATTAAGCGGTTTTTACAGAAAAATCGATAGCTAGACAACCACCCACCTCTGCAAAACGAGGTCTTTTTGTTTGGCTTGTGCTTGCTAATAAAATTGTTTGGTAGTAAAACTAAGCCATGGCAAACTTAGTACTGGCAGAGAGTTTTCAAGATATCCATCCCGTTAAGGATATCGCCGCGCGTCAAATAGAAGTCTTGGGCGTGGATGTCGAAAACGTTTTAACCGATTATGGCAATCCAGAAGTGTTGAAGGGTGTCGCCGAACACATGGAGGAGTTATTAACCGCTGGTAACGGGCTGCGCGTTGTACTTATCACGAACCAAAAAGACCACACCTTCCTCGACGAAGTAACCAATCAACTACCCGGTGGTATCGACTATGTTAATCCAGATGCTCCAGCCGGCCTTAAGAAAAAGCCGAGTCCGACTATGTTTCAATGGGTGGTGAATGATATGTTCACCGGAATCAAACCGGAGCACGCTGCGCACGTCGATGATCAACTCAAAGCGTGGTGGGGCGCAAGCAAAGCAGGGTATGGGACATTCTTTTGGACAAAACCAGAGGGGGATCATCAACACCCGGGTGTCCGGGCTTTACGACCCGTAG
>CAZBRC010000043.1:0-7086 GCA_964494415.1 uncultured Candidatus Saccharibacteria bacterium | reverse complement strand
GATCGTACGCAATCGGTTTGTTAACAGCGCTTGGCATCTTCTTGGCCAAGACTGCGGTGATAGCTGCGGTCAAAGTTGTTTTACCGTGGTCGACGTGACCCATGGTACCAACGTTAACGTGCGGCTTACTTCGGTCAAAGTTATCTGCCATGTATGACTCCTCTGTCTATGACTTAATTTATTGTCTGCACCGGTTTTTTGCATAAACTAATTAAACCCGTGCGAGTTACCCAGAAATTATAGATAAGTTGTTACCCTTTGTAAAGAGTTATAGTTCAAGATCTTCTGGCACACCGCAACGAAACGCCACGGTCGCAGTTCGGCCCAATGCGTCTTGCGGGCCAGTACAGTTAACCGACGCCATATCAGATACGAGCTCTACGCCGTCATTCAAGGTAATCTGACCTTCGACAATTTGGTCATGAAACATATTGAGAATGTCGTTAAAGTTTGTGCAATGTTCACGGCAATCCGGGTTTGTGGGGAAAGCTGCGTTCCTCAACTTACGGTATGAGATCTTCAAATCATCTTCTCGGACGAGGTCTAGTCCTCCCGGTCTTGTTGCTGATTTGGGGTTCATTTGGAGTTTTTGGCGATGATGGCTTCGGCAACATGGTTTGGGACATCAGCGTAGTGGTCAAGTTCCATGCTAGAGCTGGCACGACCCTGAGTCATCGAACGCAGATTGGTGGTATAGCCAAACATTTCACCCAGCGGTACAAAACCAGTAATTTGCTTAACCGAGTTCTGAAGATCGGTCATTTCTTCGATACGGCCACGTTTAGAGTTCAGATCACCAATGACATCGCCCATGAACTCTTCCGGAGTAACTACTACGACCTTCATGACAGGCTCTAGCAGTACTGGGCTGGCTTTCTTGACGCCATCTTGTACACCCATTGAGCCAGCAATTTTAAAGGCCATTTCACTGGAGTCCACATCGTGGTAACTACCGTCATAGAGCTCGACTTTGACGTCAACCACAGGGTATCCGGCCAGCACTCCATTGTTCAGGGCCTCTTTTACACCCTCTTCGACTGGCTTAATGTACTCGCTTGGTACCACACCACCTTTGATAGAGTTAATAAACTCAAAGCCTTTACCAGTCTCATTTTGGCTAACCCGTAACCAAACATGACCATATTGACCACGACCACCGGTTTGTCGAACATATTTACCCTCTGCTTCAACTCCGTCTTTTCTAATAGTCTCGCGGTAGGCAACTTGTGGTTGGCCAATGTTGGCATCAACTGAAAACTCACGCTTCATACGGTCAACGATAATTTCGAGATGAAGCTCACCCATACCACTAATGATGGTCTGGCCAGTTTCTTCATCAACACGAATACGAAAGGTTGGGTCTTCTTCTGCCAAGCGCTGCAAAGCGATACTCATTTTTTCTTGGTCACTCTTGGTCTTTGGTTCGATAGCAATCGATACTGGCGGTTCAGGGAAAGTAATGCTTTCTAGAACAATTGGGTTATTCGTATCACACAGCGTGTTTCCAGTAGTGGTGGCCTTAAGACCAACAATAGCAGCAATGTCACCTGCGCCAACCTCTGTTACATCTTCTCGCTTGTCAGCATGCAGACGGACAATACGACCAACTCGCTCTTTCTCACCAGTGGAGCTGTTCAAAACGTAGCTGCCGGCTACGATCTTACCGGAGTACACCCGGAAGTAGGCTAGTTTGCCAACAAATGGGTCGCTGGTAATTTTGAAGGCCAGAGCCGCAAACGGCTGTGATTCTTCTGGTTTGCGCTCAATTTCGTCGCCGGTCTTTGGGTGAGTCCCCCAGGTACTACCACGGTCAAGTGGACTTGGCAGCAGCTCATTAACTAGGTCAAGCAGCTTCTCGACAATTACACCACGGCCGTCACCACCAGTTACGGGGTAGAATTTTCCACTCAATGTTGCGGTACGGATGGCTTGTTTGATCTCGGCTTCACTCAAGCCTTCTTCGCCTACTTCAAAGTATTTCTCCAGAATTGCTTCGTCTTCGGCAACAGCATTTTCTACTAACAAGCTACGAGCTTTCTTGGCTTCGTCAAGCATGTCGGCAGGCACTTCGCCTTCAACAAGGTTTTTGTCCGAAAATTCTTTGTAGGTGTAAGCTTTCATAGAAATAAGGTCAATCACACCATTTACACTCTGCTCAAAACCAATTGGCAGATGTACGGGGAAAGCTCGCTTGTTGAGACGGGCGTGGATACTAGCTAGTGACTTATGAAAATCACCACCAGTTTGGTTAATCTTGTTGATAAAACAGATACGTGGCACACCATATTTGTCGGCTTGTCGCCAAACCGTCTCTGACTGGCTTTCAACGCCCATCTTGCCGTCAAAGACAACGACAGCGCCATCGAGCACACGCAGTGATCGCTCTACCTCTACGGTGAAGTCGATGTGACCAGGGGTATCAATAATGTTGATCTGGTGATCTTTCCAGAAACAGGTGACCGAGGCGGATACAATCGTGATGCCACGTTCTCGCTCTTGGGCCATCCAGTCAGTGGTAGTTTCACCTTCATGAACTGCACCAATTTTGTGTTTAAGACCAGTTCGATAGAGGATACCCTCGGTAGTGGTAGTTTTACCGGCATCAATATGCGCAATAATGCCAATGTTGCGTAATTTATCTAATGTGTACTTTTTTGCAGCCATGTGTGGTCACCCTTTAAATTTAGTATCGAGCAAAGTGAGCGAATGCACGGTTGGCTTCTGCCATCTTGTGCGTGTCTTCGCGTTTCTTAACGGCAGAGCCAGTGTTGTTGTACGCATCTACCAATTCTAGCGCTAGGCGATCTTCCATACTCATGCCACTGCGAGCACGGGCGGCTGCCACAAACCACATCATCGTGAGGTGTTGTTGGCGCTGACCCTTAACTTCGAAAGGAATCTGATAGTTAGCACCACCGACACGACGAGAACGAGTTTCGACGTGTGGTTGGATGTTCTTCATAGCTTGTTCAAACACTTCAAGCGGGTTCTGAACCTTAACTTTGTCGGCGGCTTTTTGCATACCACCGTACACTAATCGCTCAGCCAATTGCTTCTTGCCATCCAGCATGACACGGTTAATCAGACGCTGTACTTGCACACTGTTATACAAACGATCGGGTTGAATATCTCGTACGAGGGATTTAGTTTTCTTACGAGGCATTATTTGCCTTCTTTCTTGGCGCCATACTTAGAACGACGCTGTTTGCGACCCTGGACACCCTGGAGGTCAAGCGAACCACGCACAATGTGGTAACGAACACCCGGAAGGTCTTTTACGCGACCACCGCGTACGAGGACGACGGCGTGTTCTTGCAGATTGTGCCCTTCGCCACCAATGTAAGCCCAGACTTCGTAACCATTGGTTAAACGGACACGCGCGACTTTACGCAAGGCTGAGTTTGGCTTTTTTGGGGTCTTAGTCGTCACCTTGACACAAACACCTCGCTTAAATGGAGATGGCTTTTCGTAGTGACGAGTCTTTAGGTTGTTGGTAACCCGCTGCAAAGCTGGTGACTTGCTTTTGCTTGTCACTTTGACTCGAGGCTTGCGGACTAATTGGTTGATTGTGGGCATATGTGGTGATTTCTTTCTAAAACTCGACTAGCTTAACAGATTTATATCTCTTCTGCAACACCTTGGGGCGCTGCGACTTCCAGATTGGCCGCTTCGGCCTCAATCTCTGGTTCTTTAACAATACCTGTCCCAACGGGGATACGGCGGCCAAGGATGACGTTTTCCTTCAGACCAAACAAGTGGTCGACCTTACCACTAGTTGCCGCACCGATCAGTACTCGGGTGGTGTCTTGGAAACTAGCAGCACTCAAGAATGAGTCAGTTGACAAGCTGGCCTTGGTGATACCAAGTAGCAGCTGGCTGAATTTTGCTGGCTTCTTACCAGCTTTAGCTAGCTGTTCATTAGCCTCTACAACGGCGAGCTTACTTACAACATCACCGGTAACAAACTCTGTGTCGCCAACTTCCTCAATTTGGACACGGCTGAACATCTGGCGAATGATGATTTCTAGGTGCTTGTCTGCAATGTTCTGACCCTGCGAAGCAAAGATGCGTAGAATCTCGTTCATGATGTATCGCTGTGTAGCTTCAACACCTTGTAGACGCATCAATTCGTGCAGGTTAATCGAACCATTGGTTAGGCGCTGACCCGAAGTCACTTGATCGCCATCTTTTACTAACAGTTGTTTGTAGCCAGGAATTTCGTAACGAACAACACTCTTGCTGGTTGGTACGATTGAAATGATTGTCTTAGCGACTTCAACCTTACCACCCATCGGTGCGACCAATGGGTCAGCGCCTTCGTCGTTACTGGCCAGCACGTCACCAATGGCGACTTCTGTACCAGTTGCAACTTGTGGTTGTCGGCCTTGTAACTGAAGTTTAACTTTTTCTTTATCGTCGGCAGAAATTTGTACGACGTAGTGATCACCTTCTTCCCAGCTTGACACGGCACCAGCAATGTCAGCCAAAAAGGCTTGACCCTTAGGCGTACGAACTTCGAACAATTCTTCGACACGAGGCAAACCAGTCGTGATATCTTCGCTGGCAACACCACCGGAGTGGAAGGTTCGCAGGGTTAACTGCGTACCAGGTTCACCAATACTTTGAGCGGCAATAACACCAACCGGGTGGAATGAACTAACCAGTTCACCGGTCGCTGGGTCAAGACCATATGACCTACGGCCAATCCCACGGACGTTTGTGCAACTGAGTACACTCAGGATTTTCACGCCGTCGAGGCTGGTGTCGGCATCGATAGCTTCGGCGATATCTTTGGTAATGAGGTTACCTTTTTTAACATGCTTAGCGATGTTTTCGGCAGCAAAACGGCCTTCTAGACGACTGGCGTAACTAACACCAATCTCTTCTGCGTCTGATCGATAGATAGAGAAACCAGGATCTTCGCAATCTTCCTCGACTGTAAAGACATCTTGGCTGACATCTACTAAACGACGCGTTAGGTAGCCAGAGTCGGCAGTCTTAAGAGCGGTGTCAATCATACCCTTACGAGCACCACGGGTAGCCGTGAAGTACTCCAATGGCGTCAAACCTTTCTTATAGCCAGAACGAATCGGCAGCTCAATAGCACGCCCAGTAGCGTCCGTAACAACACCAAGCAAACCAGCAGTGTTCTTTACCTGACCGATGTTACCACGAGCACCAGAAATAGCTGCGATAGCCATAGCGCTGTTCTCGGTAGCAAATTGTTCACTCAGGCTAGCCTGAACTTTTGCGTCAGTGTTAAGCCAGGTTTCGACCGTTAAACGATATCGTTCGTCGTCGGTAATGAAACCTTGGTCAAATTGTTCACTGATCTCAGCAGCCCGCTTTTCACCTTCTTGGAGGAGAGCATCAAGGTCTTTAATATCGCTGAAATCGTTCATACCCATTGACAGGCCAGAACGTGTGGCATGGTAGAAACCAAGGTCTTTCAAGTCATCGGCAATCTCGGCTGTAACTTCTTGACCGTACATTTGGTAGGCCAAGGCCATAACAGCGGCCAAACGCTTTTTAGTCATTGGCTTGTCTTGGAATGGGAAGTCATCTGGGAAAATCTCGTTGAAAATGATACGTCCAAGCGTCGTTTGGCGTATTTCGTTGCGGAATGGCAAACGAACTTTACTCTGCAGTGTGATACTACCAGCGTCTCGCGCCATAATACCTTCGGCTAAGTGAGCAAACGGGTGAACTGTTTGGTCGGCGTCGGGTTGGTCATATGTTAAGTAGTAACACCCCAACACAATATCTTGTTCGATGTGCAAAATTGGTGAACCGTCAGCTGGTTTTAGCAGGTTTCGATTGCTTGCCATAATTTCGACAGCTTCTTTTTGAGCAGCGTCTGATAGGGGCAAGTGAACGGCCATTTGGTCACCATCAAAGTCAGCGTTAAAGCCTTTACAAACAAGCGGGTGCAACTGGATGGCCTTACCTTCGATAAGGATAGGTTGGAAAGCTTGGATACTTAGACGGTGCAAACTTGGTGCACGGTTGAGCAAAACGTATTTGCCCTTAATAACTTCGTCTAGGGCGTCCCAAACTTCAATCTCACCAGTTTCAATCATGCGAGTGGCACTGCGAATATTATGCGCATGCTCGTTGGTAATGAGGTACCCAATAACGAATGGCTTGAACAGTTCAAGTGCCATCATCTTAGGCAAACCACATTGGTACATCTTGAGCTCTGGACCGGCCACAATCACCGAACGACCAGAGTAGTCAACACGCTTACCAAGCAAGTTTTGTCGGAAACGGCCTTGCTTACCCTTGAGCATATCGCTCAGGCTCTTAAGGCGACGTCGTTGGCCAGTTGCGGCAACGGCGCGGCCACTGCGGGCGTTGTTGTTGTCGATAAGGGCATCAACAGCTTCCTGCAACATACGCTGTTCGTTACGTCGAATAACTTCTGGCGCATTGAGTTCGATCAGTTTCTTTAAGCGATTATTTCGGTTGATGACTCGGCGATACAAGTCGTTTAGGTCAGAAGTCGCAAATCGGCCTCCGGTTAATTGCACCATCGGGCGAAGGTCTGGTGGAATAACTGGTAAAACAGTTAAACAGGTACTGCTCGCTTTAATACCGGCTCGATCCATGCTTTCGAGCAAACGGAGTCGTTTCATGAGCTTCTTCTTGCGTTGACCCTTGGCTTCGTCAGCTTCGTGAGTCAGTTGCTTGATGAGCTCTGGCAATTCAATTTCGTCGAGCAAGTTCTTAAGCGCAGAACCACCCATACCGACCTTAACAAGGTCACGAAGGTCATCTGGCAAAGATCGGTAATCTGCCTCGCTGATGAGGTTGTACTTTTCCAGGGACTGGACTTGCGCCTGGAATTGCTCAAACTCTTGCGTAAGTGCTTCGACTTCTTTGGTTTGGGCTTCTGCCAAGGCTTTAACATTGGCGTCCTCGGCTTCGGCTATCGAAGGGGATCGTCGAATTCCTAAGAAAGCCGATACTCACGGCGTACAGAAACAGCGGGAGGAAGAAAAGCGCAGCAGCTACATGAACCTGTCGGTACGTAAATTGTTCGTCACTGGAGATCGCCGGACCGTTGTCCAGTTAATCGCTCAAGAC
>CAZBRC010000042.1:6675-7402 GCA_964494415.1 uncultured Candidatus Saccharibacteria bacterium | reverse complement strand
TTCAAAGACAGTAAGCCAGCTTGGAGTATGCAAGCCTATATTGCCATGCATAAGATGGGTATCAGAGTAAAAATGTATGACAGTTTTGATTACCGTGCATATCAAAAGACCGGTTTAGATTATTATAAAGAGTTTCTTACCCCAGAAGAGTATACATGGCAGATTGAAAACGCCGCTTTGCCGGACAAAAAGTTAATTCCTGAGTTCTTAAAGCTTGTTGATTGGGAATGTAAGCGAGCAAACATACAGGATATTGAAGAACTTTTACGCCAAGGTATGCTGGTGACGGTTGGTTTGAACATGCGCGTGCTCAACGAGCAGGACGGATTTGTTTTACACGCCGTACTTGTCTTAGAAGACCACGACACTGATTTCATCATACATGACCCGGGTTTGCCGGCAGTAAAATATCGTAAAGTTAGTAAGGAACTACTGTATCAGGCCATGGGTGGAAAACATCACAATCAAGAAGTTGCTGGATTCGCTAAGCTATGACGGGTTATACGGTTGATGAGGCGAACGCCGGAAAAAGACTGGATGTTTATCTTGCCGAACAAGTTTCAGAGCTCAGTCGGTCACAGATTCAAAAACTCTGTAAAACAGGTAAGGTTACTGTTAATTCAGAACCATCACGAACCAATAACAAGTTAAAAATAAATGATCATATCGAGTTGCAGATTGATCTATCTGAACTTACCACGAGCCAACCATTAGATTTACCAATTAT
>CAZBRC010000042.1:0-6665 GCA_964494415.1 uncultured Candidatus Saccharibacteria bacterium | reverse complement strand
AACCAGTTGGCATCTTGACGCACAGCAAAGGATACTTCAATTCAGAAGGCACGGTTGCGAGCTTCCTAGAACCGTATTGGCAGGGCGACATCACCACAGAACGTAACGGCATCGTACATCGTTTAGATAGAGCTACCTCCGGTGTGATGATTTGCGCCAAAAACCAGACTACTCAACAGTATCTGCAAAAGCAGTTTAACCAACGCAAAACCAAAAAGACGTACTATGCTATCGTACAGAGTGGTTTAGAGCCCGATCATGCAGTCATTGATATGCCAATCGGACGTAATCCCAAAGAACCCAAGACGTTTCATGTAAGTAGTTACGGCAAACCCTCGCAAACCGAATACAGGGTAGAAGAATCACGTGGTGACTATAGTCTGGTTCAACTAAAGCCTGTTACCGGACGAACACATCAATTGCGTGTTCATCTGGCTCAGCTAAAGCATCCAATTGTTGGTGATGAGTTTTATAACGGCGAGGTTGCTGACAGATTATATCTACATGCTCAATCTCTTGAAATCACAATCCCAAAGGGTAAAAGACAGGTATTTACGGTGCCGCTGCCTGATAGTTTTAAACAATGGCTAGATAATCATGCTGAATGAACTGCTTTTACACCCCGTAACGCAAGAAGCACTGCTTGCCATCGTCAAAGCCCAGCCGCATGCCATATTATTGCGCGGTAAATCTGGCACGGGCAAGGGTTATACAGCAATAACTATAGCGGCAGATATACTCGGCTGCCTTCCCGATAAACTAGCGACCCAGGCCTACTTTTTGCATATAGTTCCAGACGGCGACACCATCAAGATTGAGCAAGTTCGGGCTTTGAAGCAGTTCCTGCAGCTCAGAACAACTGGCCAAAACCAGACCAGACGGGTGGTAATCATCGAAGACATAATGACGATGAGCGATGAGGCGCAGAATGCCTTACTCAAGCTACTAGAAGAGCCTCCAGAGGACACCATGCTCATCTTGACAGCCACCAATAGTCTGTTGGTGCGGCCCACTATTTTATCAAGAGTACAAGTGGTTGAGATTCTTCTGCCGCCTAGTCAGCAAGCTTTAGCATATTTTGAATCGCAAAGCTTTCCTCATGATAAAGTGAACAAAGCACTGGCTATATCCCAAGGGGCAGCTGGCCTCACCTGGGCACTGTTAAACGATACTGATCACCCTCTGCTGGAGCATATTACTATCGCTAAAGAAATCTTATCGGCAACAATGTATGAACGTCTTTGTCGGGCAGATAAGTTGTCAAAGGAGCGTACAACCGTGGCATCTTTACTGGAAGCCCTTAACAGCATATGTACGGCTGCACTACACCAAACCGCTCAACAAAATGACAGTACCAAAGCGCAACGTTGGTATAAAAGTTTAAAGGCTGTTGATGAGGCTGGCCAGGCCTTAGCACGGAAACCGAGCAACAAGCTCCTCTTAACCAACCTATTCTTGCAACTGTAGTATAATAACCCTATATGTTTGAACTTGCAGTCGTAGCCTTTTTTGGTGCTCTCACCTATCGTGCCGTTCAAGTCAGAGAAGAAGAAATGTCGGCTTTGCCGCGTAGAATCAGCGATAAAGTAGGGAAATTGTGGGATATCGCCCACCAAGGAATGCGCGAAAATCGTTTTTTGCGTGCCGAGAAAGCCTTGCTGACCATTTTAAAGATCGATGAAAAGAACGCCGCCGCTTATAACCGACTGGGCATATTGTACGCCAAGCAAAAAGAGTATAAAGACGCCATTGACTGTTTTGAGATTGCCTCAAGCATTGAACCAACGGCATCAAGTCTGCACAACCTGGGTCTTATTTATTTTGAAACCGAAAATTACCAAAAGGCCGCCACGGCGTTTGAGCAGGCAATAAAACTAGAGGAAGAGTTGGCTACCCGTCATGTGGCCTATGCCAAGGTTCAAGAGAAGCTGGGCAATGAAAAACTTATGTTACAAGAACTAGAGCGAGCCGTTGAGCTTGAACCAAACAAAGAAAGCTATAGCTTACTGATAAAAGCTTACGAAAGCCTAGACATGCAAGCAGAGGCTGACATGGCCAACGAAAAGCTAAAAAAATTGATTATCCCAGACGGCAAACCAAAACGTATCATCCGTCCCCGCAAAGTCGTCATTTAGTCAGATACTAATCGAGGAGCGAGTTCTGCTGTCTTTGCCATAACTTGGCGTAAAGGCCGTGTTTGGCTATAAGTTCATCATGGGTGCCATCTTCTACCAGCTTGCCCTTATCAAGCACGATGACTCTGTCCATTTCTGATAATGTACTCAATCTATGGGCTACCACAATAGCCGTTCTACCCTTAAGCACTTCGCCAAATGATTTCTTAATGATCTGTTCACTCTCGCTGTCTAGCGCGCTGGTTGCCTCGTCGAGCACCATGATTGGGGCGTGTTGTAGTACTGCACGCGCTATTGCAACTCGTTGTTTCTGACCACCGCTCAACTTTACGCCGCGTTCGCCGACAACACTATCTAAACCGTCCGGCAGGTTTTCTACAAATTCTAAAGCATGAGCAGCCTTCAGGGCCTTATTAACATCGATGTCGCTAGCTTTGGGGTTTGATAGAACGACATTATCTTTGATGCTGGTATGGAATAGTAGTGGTTCTTGAGGCACATATGCAAGATGTTTACGAAGATCGGTCTGGAGCATTTCACGAATATCAACACCATTAATAAGAACTTGGCCGCTATCCACATCATTAAAGCGGAGAAGTAATTTCGTTAGTGTACTTTTTCCTGCGCCACTAATACCAACTACGCCAACTTTTTGTCCATCTGGTATCAATATAGAAAAGTCCTCTAATACTGGACGGTATTTTTTTCCTTGTTCGTAAGAAAAAGAGACATTTTTGAACTCTATTACACCCTTATGATCCTTGAATGGCTTAGGGTTTGCGGGATCTTGAAGGAGGTCTTGGCGCTTTAAGATCTCAAAGGCTGGGATAATCCGATCAACAATATCATCATGTTCGTCAATGTCATCTGATAAAGAATATACCCCTGTCAGTATGGTCGCCGCGTAGGTAATAACCAGCACTGCCGTTGTGAGGGAAATACTCCCTTGGCTCATGCGGTCCACTGTTAATAAAAAGAGTATGGCAAAGACGGTCACGGTGATTGCTTCGCGTGCTGCAATTAACTTTGCTTGCACAGTATAGCGTTTGGTAAACGCCACTGCTTCCTTATCGGCAGCTTCTTTTACCTTTTTGACATAGCTGGCCTCTTGAGCCGTAGATTTTACCGCCAGTATATTTGAGATAATATCAGCCATTTTGCCCGAGTTTCGCTTATATAATTCACGAGAAGCTGTGCGGTATGGCCCAATTGCATGTGAGGCCCAGATCATATATGCGGCGTTGGCTATGCTAAGTATAAGTGCAACCAGCCCAAGCTGGATGTCTAAGAACATGATGACTCCAATAGGAAATAGGATGCTTAATATAGTTGTCATATAGCGATCACGCAACGTACGGATGAGCTGGGTACAACCATCTACGTACTGCCTCGTGGCTACAGTCAAATAACCTGAGAGGTTTGAATTGAAATACTCTATGTCTGCTGCTACCAGCTTGGCGAAGTATTCGGCGGTAAGTTCACGGTAGACTTTATTCTCACCACGCATTCCAATGTACTTTACGAGAGGCGTAAGAAGACCAAGAAGTGAAGAAAAGGCAACAAAAAAGAATACGGCGTTGCGTGCATCATGATAATCCTGTTTTGACAGATGGGTGATAATTAAACTGATAGCAATAGGAAGAACTATCAGCTTACAGATACGTGTTAGAAGCTGTAAAACGTAAGAGAGCCGAACTTGCCACGCACTGCCAAAAGTCTTCCAAAGATGGCGGTAAACCATCTTATACTTACCAAAAATAACCTGCATGAAACTTATTATATATCTTGAACGCCGTACATGGAGTTAACAATTAACAAACTTGTGGTGCACTGTTCTTTTCAAAGTCAGAACTTTTCTAGCTCATGCAGATACTTAAGTATACCCCCCGGTCTGAATATTGTCTCAGTAATAATTGTACGGAAATGACCGCCTTTTGTTCGAACGAGAGTAATATTATTAAAGTGCTGCTGGAGTTTAACTTCATTTACCACTTCCTCAGGATTAATAACTTTATCGCGCAACGGTAGCATCATAATCATACATTTATTATTCATGTCTCCGGGCGGTGTATACATATTCACTGGTTGCCATGATTCTGCAAGTTCTTCACGGGTCATATTCCATTCATTTTTCAGCGATTTTCTCGTAGGTAAGAGTGCAACATTACCGCCGGTAATAACCAGTAGCTTGTTAAGCTCTTGGTGTCTACGTATCATATTGTAGCCAGCTAATCCCCCTATACTGATGCCAACCAACAGAAGATCTTTATTTATGAGGCGCCTTTCTTCCAAGAACCCGTCAACTTCATCCATCAGCTCTAGAAGTTCCTTGGGGTTGTGCGAGTTAAGTATTTTCTTAAAATCTAGAGCGTAAACTTTATATCCAGCGTTTTTAAGTACTTTTAGCTGGCGTGAAGCCTGCCATGTGTACCCACCGTAACCATGCATATAAACGACGATTCTACCGTTGGGTTTCTGTGGTAATATTTCAGTTACAGTACGAATGTGTTTCATAAAGAATTGAGAAAGTTCAAAATCTGGTGCAGGGAGAGGGATTCGAACCCCCGAAGGCTGAGCCGTCTGATTTACAGTCAGATGTGTTTGACCGCTTCACTATCCCTGCATGTATGTGGAGCCACCTGTCGGATTCGAACCGACGACCCTCGGTTTACAAAACCGATGCTCTAACCAGCTGAGCTAAGGTGGCAAAGTACTGCGGAAGTGTATCAAAACAGGGGTAAAAAGACAATGTTTTATACTATAATCATGATTCCAATAAAAAAGCAGTACACCGGCTATTTTATTGCCAGCAGTGGCTTTATCATCGGCCCTCGCAAGTCAGGTCAGTACTACGTGCGCTATAACAAGATCTGGGGGCCAACTACCAACGGTCAGTACTACATTGCTGGTAATGGTATTTATGGCCCAGGCAGTCGTGGAGTATTCACGGTTAAGGGTAATCGCATTTACGGGCCTTCCAAAAGTCTGCCCTGGATGTAGCTGTATATTACACAATATTGCTTATTCTAATTTAGAACTATACTTATCTTTAGGTAATGTATGTCTAACCCAGAAAGACAGTGGAGAATTGTAACACTTACGGAGCCGACATTTTTTGGTCGTTTTATTGTTGAACACTCCTGGGAAGAGCCCGCTACCGATACGCTTAGAGCCTGGATGCTGCGCACACAAGGGATAGAAGTTGTAAGTGATGATCTCGATATTAAGGTTGAGCCATTATCTGAAGAACGGCAAGCGCAGCACAGTCAAGTAGCCGCCCTATACCCCTCGGGAGATGAGTTTTATTCGAACGATTATCAAGTCCACGCCTTGACATGGCAAAATATAGGTAGCCAACCCCCTTCAAACTTCTCTTAAAAACTGGTATGATTTTTCAGTTCATGCCGACGTAGCTCAGTGGTAGAGCACTTCCATGGTAAGGAAGGGGTCTCGGGTTCAAATCCCGACGTCGGCTCCATTTTTTATTGTTAACCCTTGTAAAAATACGTTATATCTGTTAAATTAGGTCAGTTATGGCAAAAAAAGCTGGTAAACGAAAGATTGTCGGATTAGTTTCTGAAGAGAGTGGTCACCGCCACTATTATACTGTTAAGAATACTATGAACACGCCCGACAAGCTGGAGCTGCGTAAGTATGATCCCGTGCTGCGAAAGCACGTCTTATATGTTGAGACCAAAAAATCTCTCGGTCGCAACGAAGTTAAACCGCGCAAACACTAAAATTTTTACGGATTTGGCAACAGTCTGTCACCAGGGCAGGCAATGGATGAGTTGGTCTCGAGTGCTGCATCTCTTCCAGCCAAACCACTGGGCGTAGAAGCGCCAGCTTTATAGTGATAGGGAAGCTCCACCATGCCCGCTCCAACCTTTTGGGCATAGGCCAACACGCTATCTATTGTATTGCCGGTGGCTGTAATCGCCGCATACTGTCGTGTTTGCAGGTATAGTGGTGGGTTTCCAGCACAAACAATTGACCCGAGCACCTGACGGTAGTTGCTACTGAAGGCAATATTATTGAAGCCATTGTTACCCATAATACAGCGTTGGCCCAGAACTTGTCGGCAGCGATTCACCCAGGCAATAGTAAAATCTACGTTAAATCGCTCCTTAACATTCCCAGCGTTATCGTACCCCTTATAGCTTAGTGGATTAACCGCTGTTTCGGTGCGAGTGTACTTCCAGTAGGTGCTATGGATGTCTATAGCTTCGTTTTGGCACTGCTGGTCTTGTGCGTCCGTCAAGCCAGCATTATAAAAAGAGGTCATATTTGAGCCTTCTTCGAGGTTCTTGATAAACGGCTCTCCGAAAATTGTTGTACACATGGTGTTAGCAACAGAAGCCAAAGTGTCTTCTGAGTCGTATTTCGCGGCCAGTTTTGACATCAGGTTTCCGTACGTTGACTTAACTGATGCCGTCCAATAGCGTGGTGCTGAACCACTAAACTGCTCGCCAGTTGTTTGATCTATGTCATATACCGAAAAGGGACCACCACTCATGTTTTTAACCCAGT
>CAZBRC010000041.1:0-7469 GCA_964494415.1 uncultured Candidatus Saccharibacteria bacterium | reverse complement strand
GGTTGTTTGTCGTGTAAAGCGACTTTCGTAAACGGCACCTTAAATTGCTTGTTGAGGTTTACGCTTTGGGCGGCATTTTCACGGTCAACCACTATAAATTCCGGACCGCCGTTAAAGCTATGCTTGAGTAACAGATGACGGTTGTCGGTTGACCATTCCACCAGTTCAAGCCGTTGGTCACCGGTCGCGGCGGTCAATATAGTACTCGGGATAGTTAAGGTTGTGGCGGCATTAGTGGCACTACTCAGGTCAACCACATCAAAACTATCGGTTTTGCCGGGTTGCTGAACAACCAACCAGCGGCGATCTGGACTACTGGTAGCCAATGCGGGTTGGGCAGCATAGAGCTGGACATCTTTGGGTGTCAATTTTGTGGGGAACAAGAAGGGATATTCCATCCGCTCGATAGCACCACCGCCTAAGCTAAAGCTTCGCTTCCAGGTGCGGTAGCCTGTCTTCTGGATTTCCAAATCATATTGTCCGGCAGGGATAACCAGCTTTTGCTTAGTTTGTCCCTGGGATTTGCCATTAAGGTACACGTCACCCGAGACTGGCTTGCTATCAACAAACACCAGACCATTCTGAATGACCTGGCCGTTCTTACGATTTATATCAAAACCGTAGGCTTGCAGTATAAGAATGATGGTACCCGCGGCAATGGCGAGACCAACCAAGAAGTAGCCGATTAATAATCGACGCCGATGGGCGCGTTTCTTTTTAGGGTTTAAGAAGTCCATGGTGTTTGTGAGAAGATACCTGCGACCAGTATACCACTTGCGAGTAAGCTCAAGAGGCGTTAAGATACATAGTACGTTCGGATAACAGTCACTCTCGGAGAAGAACTACTAAGTGGGTACGCAAAAAAATCACATAGAACTCAACGGCAAAAAATACGATACCGTCACCGGCAGGGTGGTGGGTTCGAGCTCATCTAAGCCAGTATCTCACCCGCATACTCCGCACGCTACGAGCAGCGTGGAGGGATTCGTATCTCACAAAAGCAGTAAACCCCATCACACAGGACCAGCCGCAAAGGGCATTCATCATAAAACGACCAAGTCCAAGACCTTAATGCGGGGCGCGGTTCACCGACCGCCAATCACCGCCATCCAGGGCACTATCGAGCACGTTGCCCAATTACAAAGCAATGCCCACGCTGTTGCGGACCACAAACGGGCCGTACGGGCCAAAAAGGTGAGCAAGAGCAGTCTGATCAGTAAGTTTGGCGGTGGCAACATTGATGGCACCCATACCAGTCGTACTGCGGTAGTTCCGGTTAAGCCCGCGCCCATCAGCGCGGCCAGCACTCCAGTTAGTAATGCAACTATGGCAGCTCCGGTGGCTGCGCCACCAGTCGCTCATACGGCCGCTAAAGTTGCCCCTAAGAAGAGCTTTGCCAAGGAACTTGAGCAAGCCCAAAGCCACACCCAGCCTAAACCTAAAAAAGCCAAACTTCATCACCGTGCCGCCAAGAAACTACACATGAAGCCACGAGCACTAAGTTTAGCGGCAAGTGCAGCGGTCGTTCTAATTCTTGGAGGCTTCTTTGCCTACCAATACCGATCGTACGCTGCCGTCAAAGTTGCCGCGGCTCGTTCTGGAGTTAATGCCCAGTTACCAGCCCAGCCGGCCGGCTTCTCGTTAAGTGACAAAGTGCAGTACAAAGCTGGCGAAATTCGCTTAGCCTACACCTCTAACAGTGACGATCGTAACTTCGCTGTCACTCAATCGGCCTCAGCCTGGAATAGTGAAGCCCTGGAAGAAAACTTCATCGCCCAGTTACCGCCGCCACACAGCTCAACCTTATATCCTAATGGAAAAACCGTCTTTACCTACGGATCAGATGGTACAAATGCAACCTGGGTGAGTGGCGGCGTTTGGTACAAAGTAGAAGCCAACTCAGCCCTCAGTTCCAGCCAGTTACAGAGTATTATCAACAGCCTGTAATAATACTGCTGGCTACCTCTGTAATATCTCTGGTACAATAGCTGCTATGAAAGTACGAACCCGCTTTGCGCCCAGCCCAACTGGATATGTGCATGTTGGCGGAATCCGTACCGCGTTGTTTGCCTGGTTGTTGGCACGCCAGCACGACGGTGCGTTTGTGCTTCGACTAGAAGACACCGACCAAAAACGAGAAGTTACTGGCGCTGACAAACACATCCTGGACAGCCTAAAGACACTTGGCCTTACCTATGACGAAGGCCCGGACGTTGGCGGGCCGTTTGAGCCCTATCGACAAAGCCAAAGACGGGAAATCTACCAAGAGTGGGCTCAAAAGCTTATCGCCAATGGCCGGGCCTATGCCGACCCTTATAGCGCCCAGGAGGTGCAAGCCTTTCGAGACCAAGCAGCCAAAGCCAAGCAGCCATTTTTGTACCGAAATCACCGGCCCACCAAAACTCCAGAGTGGGATGGCAGCCAGCCATTGCGATTTAAATCAGAACCTAAGGCATATACCTGGCAGGATGCTGTCATGGGCAATCTTTCTACCGGGCCAGAAGTCATTGACGATTTTGTTTTAGTTAAATCTGACGGCCTACCAACATATAACTTTGCCCATGTCGTCGACGACGCCAGTATGGAAATCAGCCATATTATTCGCGGCCAGGAGTTCTTAGCCAGTGTTCCAAATTACCTTAATCTGTATGAAGCGCTGGACATTAAGCCACCAGTCATGGCAACCGTGCCACATATTTTGAACGAGCAGGGAAACAAGAAGTTATCTAAGCGTGACGGCGCCAAAGATGTATTAGACTACGTCAAAGACGGCTACCTGCCCGAGGCCCTGGTAAGTTTTATCGCTACGATGGGCTGGAATGACGGCACCGAACAAGAAGTCTTTACGCGCGACGAACTGATTCAGAAGTTCCAGCTCGAGCGGGTCGGCCGGGCTGGCGCTCATTTTGATGAACGACGTTTACAATGGACAAACGGACACTTTATTCGAGAACTACCTTTAGATGAGCTCTGTAGTCGCTGCGAGCCTTATTGGGGAACAGAAGCCCAACAGACACCGGCGGACCTCAAAAAGCAGGTGGTCGGCCTGGTTCAAGAGCGTCTAAAGTATTTGGCAGAACTGCCGGATCTCACCGCCTTTTTCTTTAGCGATTTACCCATTAATCCGGAACTTATCACTGGCAATAAACAGCTCAAAAAGCTCGACGCGAGCGAGATAAAACAATTACTCAGTCAGGCTCAGGCAACGCTAGAACAGAGTAGTTTTACCGCCCAAGACCTTCAAGAACGATTAAATAAATTGCTCGAAGCCACTGGGCAAAAACCGGGGGTTCTGTTTAGTCTAATCCGCATTGCTACCACGCAAGCACCAGCCTCGCCAGGCCTAGCAGAAACGCTGGCAGTGCTGGGTAAAGAGACATCTTTACGACGAATCACTGCTCAAATTGAGGCTTTATAAAATCAGCGCTACCTAAGTTTTAACACGGTCTCGTCACCACCCTGGTCGGTGCCAGGTGATTTCTTCTTGCGGCGACGGGTGCGTTTGCGTTTGGGTTTAGCTGTTTCGGCTTGCTGCGTCGTGGCTAGTCCACCTAACGATAATTTCTGAACCGGCTCGGCTGGAGTTGGCGGATTGTGGTGATCTACGGGTGCATTAGTTGTCGCTGGTTTTGGTGCCGTGGGCTGCGGTTGGGGTTGCGACGCGGCGGGCTTGGGACCGGTTGCCGGCTTACCATCTTCTAGCAAATAGCGCTCCTTTACAAAGGCTTCGACTTCGCCCAGGTTTGATCCGTAGAGCCGACGACTGTTCTCGATAATTGCCAGCGAGTGGTCGGGTGGAGCGGGTGGCAAATCGAGTGAAGTAGCCGAGAAGGCCTGCACCTTCTCGCCAGCGATCGTCATACTGATTACAAAGTGCCGGTTGTGCATATGCACCAGATCATGATCGGTAAACTTGGGCTCAAAGTACTTCAACATTGTTCCGGCATCATCGGCACTCATACGAAAGGCAATGATCGAACCAACGTTTCCAAACACCGCATCCCGGACGCTCATGCTCATCTGAGCAATGTATTGGTTGGCTACTGTCAAACTTAAGCCATACTTACGAGCCTCCGACAAAATGGTCGAGAATGAGTCGGTGGCAAAGTTTTGGAACTCGTCCACATAGAGATAAAACGGCTCGCGCTCGGTGACATCAATGTCGGCTCGACTCATGGCGCCGAGCTGAATCTTAGTTACCAGCAAAGCACCCAACAGGGCAGCGTTATCTTCACCAATCAAACCACGCGATAAGTTAACGATCAGGATTTTGCGTTCATCCATGATTTTACGGATGTTAAAACTGCTTTTTGGCTGGCCAATGATGTTGCGGACGGTCGGGTTCGCCGTAAAAGCGCCGACTTTGTTTAGGACAGGGGCAACGGCTTCGGCAGCAAATTTATCATTCCAGCTGGCGAACTCGACCGTCCAAAAGTTCTTTACGACCGGATCGTTGACGTGTTTGAGCACATCATTACGAAACTTCTTGTCGGTCAGAATACGAGTAATGTCGAGCATGGTGGCATCGGGGTAGTCGAGCAACGCTAATAGGCTGTAGCGCAGGATGTACTCTAGACGCGGCCCCCAGCTCTCAAACATACGTTTTAATACACCAATCAGTTCCGAAGCGGTGTGGGTCTTGAGCTTTTCGTCATGGACTTCCATGGGGTTGAAGGCAATCGGGAAGCTGGTATCGGCCGGGTTGAAATAAATCACATCGGCAGCCCGCTCCTGCGGGATGCGGCGGAGTATACTGAGCGCGTAGTCGCCGTGCGGGTCAATCACCGCAAAGCCATGCGGACTATGAATGTCAGAAATAGTCAGAAGCTCCAACATACCAGATTTACCTACACCGGTTTGACCAATAATGTACAGGTGACGCCCTCGATCGGTGCGCGGCAGACCAAACATGGTGTTATGTCCTCGGAAGTTAGTAATAGCGACCGGACTAATCTTGCCCTCGTTCTCGGCCATCACCAGTGGGAGATTAGCTGGCGGTTCGGCAGTTTGCGAAGTTGACCACAAGATATTAGGCGTCTCCACGTTAGTGTGGGGCAGGTGATATAAACTAGCGACTTCTTCGATGTTGCACACCAGGCCGCGACGGCCGAGAGTACGGCGACGGTACATGTCAGCATATTGCTGACTGTCGCCAAGAATTTTGTGCGTAAAGCCATTAAGATAGGTGGTGTTGAACTGTTTGAAACTGGCCGTAATGGCTTGAATCCGCATTTTAGCCTGGGTGGGCGACGATTGGCCTCGATAAATAATCCGCAACCCAACTTCGTAAGCCAGTTTGTGGCTTTTCGCCTCGGCCGCCGCGGCCTGGGCCGACTCATGCTCGGCCAGCTTAGCAGCCTCAGTAGTAGTGGTTGGCGGCGTCCATAGACTCGTCAACAGACCACTAGTGGTAGTTTTAGAACCTCTAATACTGTGCGCATAGCGTTCACTACGCTTGTACCAAGTATCTTCGGCTGGGCGCATAATAACCTGTAACCAGGCTTCTTCGTTGTCCTCGAACTGAGCCAGGGCGGCTGTGACCGCCGCTAAGGGGTCAACTTCGAAACTCGGAAAGGTTTTAATCGGTAATGCCTCGTTGGCGGTGAAGTGCAGCTCGGCTGCCAAGAGGGTGGGGTGGTTAGCCTCCAGCAAGGTGTAATCTTCGACCTCAGAGATATGCACCGTTGGATATTGGGCGTAGATCTGTTCTTCGACGAAACTCTTAAGATATTCGGGTACCCAAACATAAAAGCCGATACGTTTGTGCTGAACAGCAATCTCAAAACTTAATCGTTCACGATGGGCTGGCGTAAAACGGCGGCGTTCGGTTGCAAACAACAATCCATGCAAGCTAGCAAAGAGCTGTTCGGCAGCCAGTTCTTTTTTTTCGTTGGTCCGTGGTACTTGCAGAAGGAGGACAACACCCCTGTGATCTGAGTCAATCTGCGTTCTTTGTTTGAAAACCATTTGGAATTATTATACTATATCTTATCAAAAATAGCAATCATAAGCATCTTTTGTTACAATACAGCTAATGATTGATAACATAAAGCCGCCTGGGCGTCCGCTGGGCGTTGACTCCGCCGATTCCGAGCCCGATTTTGTTCCACCAGAACAGACCGCACCAACAGAGACAACGAGCCCGTCTGGCATAGTCGTTGGCGGCAGTACAACTAGTAAAAAAGCCGGCTTTGGCAGCAAACTACATTTACCGCGAACCAAAAAGGGTTGGGCTATCTTTGCGGCGGTTGTAGTGTTGACGTTGGCTATCCTGGGGGGTGGGTATTATGTATTTTTCTATAAAAAAGCTACTCCGGCCACAGCTCCCGTTGCCAGCAAACCCGCCGAGCCCCCCAAGCCAACGACCGTAGCCTCAAACCTAACCGGTGTTCAAGTTAAACCAGAAGTAAATCAATTACCAGTCGTCGGCGTCATGATAGAAAACAGCCCCGACGCCCGTCCGCAATCCGGCCTATCAAGCGCCGGAGTTGTTTTTGAGGCTGTCGCAGAAGGCGGCATTACACGCTTCTTAGCTCTTTTCCAGACGCCTGACCCGGTATACGTGGGGCCGATCCGTTCAGTCCGACCCTACTACCTAGATTGGGCACTGGGGTTCCAGGCCAGCCTGGCGCACGTTGGCGGTAGCCCTGACGCTCTCGCAGACATCAAGAGCCAAGGGGTTCGCGACCTCGACCAGTTTGCAAATGCCGGCTCCTACCAACGCATCAGCACCCGATATGCCCCCCATAACGTTTACACCACTTTAGATAAGCTCACCACGCTTGCACAAGGTAAGGGCTTTGGAACCAGTACATACACCAGCTGGGCCCGAAAGACGCCAAAGCCAGTAACACCCGCCACAGCCACCAGTATTGATATGACTATTTCTAGTTACCTCTACAACACCCACTATGATTACGATGCCGCCTCTAACGCCTATAAGCGCAGCGAGGGCGGCAAACCCCACGTTGATGAAAAGTCGGGCGCCCAAATCACACCCAACGTCTTGGTGGTGATGGTCATGTCGCAAGGCCTGATGGCTGACCGCCTGCACACAACCTACGGTAATGTGGGAGCAGGCAAGGTGTATGTTTTCCAGGACGGCGCCGTCCAAGAAGGCACGTGGAACAAAGCTGACCGCAAGAGCCAGGTCACCTTTAAGGACGCCAGTGGTAACCCTCTAAAATTGAACACTGGTCAGACCTGGGTAACGGTCGTTAATCAACCGGGAGCCGTAGTTTACAAATAACCCTGGAGGTGGGGACGGGTGGAGTATTTCAAAAAGTTAAAGCAGCAAGCTCGCTTGGTCGTGTACCTGGCGGTGGTTTGTGTCGCCGCCGCCATGGGACTCGGTTGGGTTGGTATTAACACCGCCACCAATAATGCCTTGGTAGTGAGTAGTTTTATGGTCGTCCTAGCGGCCGTTACCGGCTACATCGCTGCGCGTTATATCACCAATTATGTGTTCG
>CAZBRC010000040.1:0-7941 GCA_964494415.1 uncultured Candidatus Saccharibacteria bacterium | reverse complement strand
ATAGCGGCAGCCAGTAACTAATCAAAGGTCGGGATAGCGTTTTTGTTGCCGAGCACCAAATCGTAACTGTGGCGAATTAACCCCTGAATTTCGGGCCAATCCAGCTGTCCGCTGAGCACAATTGTGTTCCAATGCTTCTTGTTTAAATGATAGCCAGCCATGACTGACTCATATTTGTTGCGCAACAGTACCGCGAGCTGCGGGTCACACTTTAGACTTATCCTAACCGGCGTAGACTTCTCGGGGATCAAGGCAAACATTTTATCCTGTACTTTATAGACAGCCACATCTTCACCAAAAGGATAGGTCAGCTCAGCGTTTGGCAGGCTCAACAGATAGGTTTCGACCTCTTTATGCGTCATGGTTCGTTTTGAAAAAGTCGAGGTAGTGTTGCAACTCGGCAATACTGGCCTGGATATCGTCAAAAGCGCGGTGCACTTCTTTTTTCTCGTACATTTCGCCGTATTTGGCTTGCATCAAAATCTTGAAGCTACTGACATCAAGCATGCGATAGTGCAGCTTAAGATCGAGCGTCGGCCACCAGTACTCTATAAACTTGCGGTCGTTATGAATGGAATTCCCGGCTAACACAGCTGGCTCGTCACCAAAGTGTTTGGCAACCAGCTCGATTAACTCTTGCTCTACCTCTTTTAACGCCTGCCCTTCTGAAAGCTTATTTAAGAACTCGTCACGGTTAGCTGGAAAATCATGCCACCAGGTGTTGGCTTGCATACGGGCGGCGACGGTGTCCCGGGGATACTTAATGCGTGCCTCATAGCTATCAAGCGTCTTAAAAGTAAAGTCGGTAATTTCGGCCGCAATTTCCAAAATCACATCCTTGGCCGGATCAAGCCCGGTCATCTCTAAATCAACCCACAGTAACTTGCTGGGTATGAAGTCTTTTTTGCTCTTGGAGGCTGCCATTGACAGTAGTATACAATACTGGCAAAGCGTATACTCAAAAGCAGACATGACGAAAAGAAAAATCATTGTACTGATCGCTGTGATTTTGCTGGTAATCATAGTCGTTTTTTTGCTCATACGCGGTACGGCCAGCGCACCCCATTCTCAAACCACCAATAAATCAAGCCAGTCTACCGCCTTCGACAAAACCGCCCGCTCCACCACAGATCCCGCTAGCATTTGGGTGGTAGTCAACAAGCAACGCCCACTGAATCCACTGACGTACACACCCCCTGACCTAAACACTGTTGGCAATGGCCAGCAGCTGCGTAGCGAAGCCGCCACTGCCCTACAACAAATGATTGCCGACGCAAAGGCTCAGGGCTTGATAATAAAGCCCCTCAGCGGCTACCGTTCTTATGCCACCCAACAGGCAGTCTACGCCAGCGAGGTACGCCTATACGGGCAAGTCAAAGCTGATACCGAAAGCGCTAAACCAGGTTATAGCGAACACCAAACTGGCTTGGCGATCGACGTAGGTGGTGGGGGTTGCGGTATCGAAGATTGTTTTGGCACTACTGCCGAAGGCAAATGGCTTGCTGCAAACGCCTACAAATACGGCTTTATCGTACGATACAGGGCTGATAACCAGGCTATCACTGGTTACCGAGCCGAGCCTTGGCACATCCGCTATATTGGCAAAGACTTATCCGAGGAGCTTAATCGTACCAATACTACGACGCTTGAGCAGTTTTTCGGGCTGTAGTAAGCGCGTTGGCATACCACTGCAGTTCTTCGATCAGGCTGTGCAAATTTGTCACTGGGCCGTACGCTGCTGTAGCAAAGGTTTCACTAATAGTACCGTCTTCGTCGAAGTTCTCGCCAACGCGGTGCGTAAAGGCCACACCGGGCGAAATAACCATGCCCCGAATTTCTGAGATGATCCCTTTGAGATGAGCAGCCGCCCTGGCGCCGCCCGCGGTACCGTGCGAGACGATGGCAAATGGCTTTCGGGCTACTTCGTAGCCGGTGTAATCCAAAGCATTCTTTAGCACTGCCGGAATCGAGTGGTTGTACTCTGGCGTAACGATAATATAGGCTTCAAAACCTGATAGTTTATCAAGCCACTTTTTGACCACTCTTGTTGGCTGTCGATCAGGGTTAAATTTTGGCGAAACTGGCTCATTAAACATCGGCAGCTCATAGTCACGCAGGTCTAGTAGCTCGGCTTGAACGCCCTTCACTTGCTGCAATTCATTCATAACCCACTGCGCCATTCGGTCGGTTTGCCGCCCCGGACGAGTGCTTCCTAAAATTACGCCTACTTTCATTGTTCCCTCCTTTTAGACTAATTTACTTCTTTGAAACGCTATGATATACTTTGTGTAGTATTGAGTATACGGCCATTACTATACTTTGTAAAGCCTTGAAATGATTTATAATACTTGGCATGAAGATTAAATTATCCGTTCAACAATCCATTGAGCCGCGTGAAGGTTGTATTTCGAGCTGCTTGAAACTGCTCGGCAACAAATGGACAGCCCTGATAATTACCGAGTTAGCCGCTGGTCCTAAGCGTTTCACCGAACTTGAACGTAGTCTTAAAGGTATTAGCCCACGCACCCTGTCTCAGCGGCTTGATGAGTTGGTCGAACACGAGGTTATTGCCAAGCAGTCCTTTAATGAGGTTCCGCCTCGCGTGGAATATACATTGCTACCAAACGGTCGGGACCTTATCCCTACCCTGCAAGATATGGCTGCCTGGGGCAGTAAGTACCCGGCCAGTTAAAAGAAATTCACCTGGACTTTGGTTTGTCGGTTGCCTTCTGACGCAGCACACTATACTGCTCGGGCGTCAGCATTCACTGCCAGTCTTGGTCATTCTTAGGAAGCGTGGACATACTGACAGTATACGCCCGTTAGTTTGGCTATTTTTGCTTAGGCTTGTCGAGTTTATCGAGTTTGAGCACGATAAACATAAAGTAGACTGCCGCCGCGACGATGACAAAACTCAATACGTCACTGATGAACTTTCCGTAGTTCAAAGAGTTTTTACAAACTTCGGCGCCATTTTCGGTTACAAACTTGAGACAAACTGACTTTGAAGCAAGATCAACACCACCAGTAAAAATGCCAACCAGCGGATTAAATATATTCTGAACCAAAGAATCAACCACACTCTTTATGGCGATACCTATGACTAAACCAATTGCCAAACCAATAACGCCTTGCTCACGAATGAAGTCTACAAAGCCTTGTAGCGGCTTGGGTACACGCACCACGGGCACGTTAATAGTGACTGGTTTCTTTCGAACTAATGGTCGCTTTTCTGATTTGCTATTGCTGCTACCACCCTTGTTAGATGTTGCCACAATATTCCTTTCGTTAACCTATGTGTAACCTGGATAGTATAACTTTTTTGTACAATTGAATCAATTATGTTTTAGCTGGGCTTTTTGGGCCATGTAGTGTTGTTTTTGGTCGGGCGGCAGGTGTTCGATGGCATAACGAAGCGCGGTGCGCGGCATGGTAGCAGCATGCCTGTCCAAAAAGCCCAGCAACAGCTGGCGGTCCACCTGTTTGCCCAACTCGCGCAGCATCCAGCCCACGGCTTTCTGAATGAGGTCGTGGCTATCGTTAACCAGGATTTCGGCAATCGCCAGTACTTCCCCGGCGCTGCCACGGCTGATAAACCAGAGGGTAGCCACCATAGCGATGCGTTTTTCCCATAGGTCATCTGAATGCGCCAGCTGTTCTAGTACTGACATCTTATCGGGCTTACCCTCTAACCAAGCACCAACAATTTTCGGAGCAGAACTGTCCACCAGATCCCAATTGTTGATGGAGCTTGTATGTTGCATGTAGAACCTATAAATATCTGCCTGTTCGGCGACTGTGCCGCGTTCAAACTGGCCTACCAAAATGAACAAGCCGGTGAGTCGCTCCTCGTGCCATTGACTGGTGACTAACTTCTCGGTTTCACTCAGTGTGAGATGTTTAAATTGTTTGGCAATCCGCCGCTGTTGGGGCACGGTAACACCGACGAACTTGTCACCGTAACCATACTGGCCGGGCTCGGTTTTAAAGAACCAAGCATTATTAACGGCTCGCTCAGCCGTTGCCACCTGGCGTAATGCAGTCGCAACGTCTTTGGCAGTCATGTATATTTATATCTTCTCTGGGGCGTCGATGTTGAGTAGAGTTAAGCCCTGTTTAAGTATGGCCGCATAAGCAGCAATCAGCTGTAGCCGCTGCGTTTGGCGTGGATCATCAATCACCCGATTCTTTTCATAAAAACGGTTAAATGTCTGGGCCAGTTCGTACAAATAGGTACAAATGTAGTGTGGCATCAGTTCTTGGACAGCGCGATTCGTTACCTCTGTGAACTCAGTCATTTTACGGACCAGGGAGCGCTCGTTAGCGTCAAGCTCTGTGGGCGTGCCAGCTTGGGCTGATTTCTTGGCAAGAATACTACACGCGCGGGCGTGGGCATACTGTAGATATGGTCCTGAGTTGCCCTCGAGCGCAACCGATTCAGCTGGGTCATAGATAATATCCCCACCCATACGATTCTTCAAGAAGGCATACTTCACCGCCGCCAATACAATCGACTCATTACTCGAACTGTGAGCGCTTTCTGCGGCTTGTTTGGCAACGTCTAAGACATCAACCGCTCGCAGGATATTTCCCTTACGGCTGCTCATCTTAACGCCTCCCGCCAGCTTCACCAGTCCATGCGTTCGGTGAATAGTACTGCGCGCCAAGTCTGGCTCAAACTGTTCCAACGCCTTGAGTACAACTTGCATATATTGCGCTTGCTCGTTGCCGGTGATGACCAGGGAGGTATCAAAATGATAGTCATTGTATTTCTGTAAAATTAATCCGACATCTTTGGCCTCGTAGGTTGGCAACCCCTGGGAGTTTATAAAAACACGGGTGTGTAAATCGTGGTCTTCGCCCGGGAATATAATCGCACCGTCAGATTCCTTGAAAACACCCTTTTTAAGCTGTTCTCGAACAGTTTTTACACCCAGTTCTTCGACTTCGCTCTCTGGGTAATAACGCTCAAACTCCGAACCAATCCGCTTATAAAATGTCGCGAAGTAATCATAGCTCCACTGCCGTCCCGTCCAATATATTTGTGCAAGTGGCGAGTCCTTGTCTTTATCACGCTGGATTTGATACACACGTTTGTTCAGTTCGACGATCGCCTGTTTGGCTGCCTGGTCAGTTTCGTAGGCGGCAGTTCCTTCTACATAGGCTTCGGCTAGCCAGTCAGCCCGCTGTTCTGGTGGGATTACGGCCATTTTTTGCGGCTGTTCACCGCCAAGTTTTTGCAAGATTGCCCACAAGGTGCGCCCAACGTGTAAACCAACATCCCCACCAAAGTTTACGCGATGCACCTCGCCACCAGCGGTGGCAAACAGATTAGCGACGGCATCACCGACAACACTGGTATATAAATGGCCAGCGTGCAGAACTTTGAATGGATTGGGGTCTGAATACTCAGCTACTACAACTTTATTTGCATATGGTTGGTCTACTTTGGCTTCTAGCTGTTGCAACAGGGCCTCGTCGGTCAACCAAATATTAATAAAACCTGGCCCGGCGACCTCTGTTTTGGCAATAACTGGTGCGGCAACGGCAGCCAAAAGTTCGTCAGCCACCTGCCGGGGATTTTTGTTGACTTGTTTGGCAAGCTGGAGGGCAACGTTAGTAGCGTAGTCACCAAATTGTTCATCGGGGCGCGTCAGGACTACTTCAACTGCTACATTGAATACATCTTTGCATGCTTGGTCGATAGCGTGTTTCACCTGCTCCATAATTACACTCAGTATAACAGAGGCGAAACCTAGAGGCCGAGTTTTTGGTCGAGTTCGGCTTGGGCTTTTTTAAATCGTTGTTGGACAATACCGGTAAACTGGTTTTCGAACATTATTGACTGGAACAGTTCCCAGCTGTCATTGGCCTGAATACGCCGCATGTCGAGCAAATCAGCGTACGCCTTGGTAGCGAGTTGGGTTTCGGGAATATCCATAATCTGCATAGCCCGACCAATGTAATGACTCAGTCCTTGCACATACGCCATCATTTGATCATGCTCCTCGGGAGTACATTCAATAATCTGCAGGCCTAATTTCCGTTTAACAAATTGTTTAGAAAGTTCGTAGGTAACTTTATTGATGCGCACTGGGTACATCATGATTTTCTGCCCTTTTACGCCTTTTTTGGCGGTTGATGGGCCGAATAAAGGATGTGTGGCGATAATCTGAACCGTCTCTGGCAATATGCGCGTTAACACCTCTACCGGCTTCACCTTTACCGACGAAATATCTACCACCACCGCCTTGGGATTTATCTCGTCACGATGCTCAGTAAAGTATTGTTCAAGGGCTTGGGCTGGCATGCACGGGATAATCGTGTCGCACGAAAGTGCGGTGGCATCGTCTACGAATTTAATTTTGAGCCCCTTGGTTTCTGGGCTCGATTGACGAGTGCTGACATACACATTTACCAAACTGCCGAGCTCACGTACCAGGAGCTGGGCGAAATCACCAAAACCAATAATACCAACCGTCGGTTTACTCATGCTTAAGTGACATTATAAACTGCCATGCCACCATGTAGGTACTGCCGATCAGCATAAAAAAGGTAATGGTAGTTAAAAATGCTTGAGGATGAGCGACCGGATTGAGTAATGGCTCACTGGCGTCAAACAACAATCCAAAGGGGCTTGCTACCAAATCCCAGCTATTCCAGCGCAGATTCCGCCCTAGATAAATCGCAAAGCTGCACAGCAAAATAACACCGGCAATCAGGCTGTGAGCCTGGTCGTTTTTCAGGCGTTTTAGTAATTGTTGATGTATCAAGTACAGACTTATCAAGCCTGCTACAAAGCCATTAAATATAAACGAAGCGAACATTACCGCATCGAATAGAACATTCACCTCCCCTGTCGGTTGTAGGTGGATGAGGTCACTTACGATGTAAAAACTGTTTGGTATAAAGGCTAGCCACAGTGCCGTCAGAGCCAAGTTAGCTGGGCTCAACCAACGGGAAGTATGAAGCCGTTGCACCAGCCAGACGGCCAGCGCCACTGGCACCCACGCCAGTACTAGGTTCCATAGTAAAAAATTGTAGCGATTAGAGTGAGTGCCGAGCACGCGCATAAAGAATAAACTGACACTAACGGCATTTGCCACGGCCAAGGCGACTATCAGATGGTGATAGCGTTTTAGTGGAGTGATCCCGGCCTCCTGTTTCATCTTAACCCTATTGTATCACCGTTGGGCCAACTGTCTCTGTTATACTGAAGCCATGGAAAAACTACTGGACCGAGTGCGGACGGTGGTACGCAGGTTCTTTATGAGCCTCGCCAAAGGCTTGAACCGCATCAGTGGCGGTAAACTGACGCCCAATACTATAACCGTGTTTGGTTTACTCATGCACATCCCTATTGCCATCTTGATTGCGCAACAGTCGTATGTGTGGGCAGCCGGTTTGTTAATTGTATTTGGTCTGTTCGATACCCTCGACGGAGCACTGGCACGTGTCCAGAACAGCAGCAGTAGCTTTGGTATGTTTTTAGATTCGACGACTGACCGAATGAAAGAAATTATGATTTATATCGGCATTAGTTACGCGCTTGTAGCCACCAACCACGCCTATGCCGCTGTCTGGGCCGTAGCCAGTTGCGGGGTCTCATTATTGGTTAGCTACATAAATGCCTGGGGCGAAGCAACACTGGCCAATCATAAGGCGAGCAGCCACCAGACCAATAAAACGCTGCGCAGCGGCATAATGAGTTATGACGTGCGCATCGCCTGTCTGATTGTCGGCCTGCTGGCCGACCGACTGGTGGCTGCCGTAGTCATCGTGGCCATTTTGACCTTTATCACTGCCCTTCAGCGCATAAATACCGTAGCTCGCAAATTTGGGGCCTAATTATGTACAAAATTGACCTGCATACTCATTCGTTCGCTTCACCGGATGGGGGCATCAGCGTCAACCAATATAAACATGCTCTGCCGAATGGCC
>CAZBRC010000039.1:0-8075 GCA_964494415.1 uncultured Candidatus Saccharibacteria bacterium | reverse complement strand
GAAGAGTTGAGCCAAGGAATGTATTTCTACCTGACCCATATGGGTTGCGCCAACCTTCATCATGATACCGCCAAAGGCGCCTACTAAAATGCCGAAGATGAATAATATGATTGTCATGTGTCTAATGTCCTATTCGTTTTACTTCTTGTACAAATATTTTCATCTGATTTCTCATCTCACGATACCAAGCGCTTCGGCTAGGGGTCATGTAAACGACGAAGTAGAAATAGAAGAATACCATTATCAGTATAACGAATGCTATGTCGACAGCGGTGTTTTTAGTAGGCTTGGTAGATTTCATATAAATCATCCTTATAAATACTTGTCAGTTTGTCTTTTGCCCAAATCCGCTCTTTACTCCATGGAGTGGTAAGGACGTAACGCACCCGGTTTGCTTGAATACCTTGATACCACTCACCTGCTGTAGCCGCCTTTACGTATACAACCCTGTCTTTGAAGTCAGATCGCCACAACGGATAAATGAAGTAGGGTTTGGAATCATAGGCTACTGTTTCACCTGGCTGAACCCGGTTCTCTAGGTAGACAAAAGCCGGTCCAGGAATGTTGGCGTAGATTGCGCCTCGCTTGGAGCCAGCCAGTACGCTGTGAATCTGATCACGCACTACTATGGGGGTGAAGTTGCATAACACAAAATTAGTGCCAACTACTGATAATGCCAAAATGATTGCAAGCCATTTTACAAATACCGTGGTCTTGGAATCTATAAACGTAAACACCAGTGCTAAAGCATATATGCCGAGTGCGGTGATGAACATTGTGTAACGAGAGTAGTAATTTGAGGGGTATATAGCAAAGAGTCCAATCAATGTAGCGACCACACCAAAGAAGAGCCAAAGACGATTTTTTATGGCGACATACACAGAAACAAGTAGGGCGGGTATTAAAAGAATGAACCAAATAGGGCCAAGACCGGCAAAATTCGTGTCGTAGTTGTACATACAGCCAAACCAGTCCTTTTGCTCGGTCCAGACAAACCAGATACGGGCTGTGCAGCTTTTGGGGAAGCCCGGTAGCTGGTTAACCGCATTGGCGGCGAATTCTTGAAAGGTCTGTCCTGGAAAGATGTGAAAGCCGAGGGCTTGAAAACCAAAGGGGTAGAAGGGGCTACCATAGAGGACGTAATTCTTAATGTACCAATATAGACCAAAGACCGTCGGGATGGCGATAAAAAGTAACGGCTTTGCATAATTGCGCAAGAAATGGCCAGCTTTTTTTGTGCGGTGTTGGTAGAGATTCCAAAACAGCAACGGGATTAGAACTGCAACAAACAAAAAGCCCGTAGATTTCACCGAGATTAAGAGTGAGAAAATTATGCCCAACAAAAAGAAGTCCAGGGTTCTGAGTTTTTCTTTGATGATCAAGGCAATTGCTGCTAGAAATAGTGAGCACAGCATGACATCAACATAGGTTGTCTTAAGTTGATTCAGTACGATTGGCAAAAAGATAAACAAGAGAGCGGCAAATCTAGCATGCTTCTTGTCGGAACCAAGGTGTACAGCTCCTTCGTAAATTGCGTAAACACCCAATAATAGAAAGGGTACTTGGGCGAGATCGGCGAACATATCGTTGTGAGTGAGTAGCACGCTCCACATTTGTATGAATTCACCACCCTTGGGGTAACCCGCCAACCAAGGTAGGCTGGTCGGTACATCAAAAAAGTTGTGGTTTTGTATCACGTACCCGATAAAGGTTAGGTGATAAGAATTACCGTCAAAATCTGTAGCGGGGAATAGGATGCCCAAGAAGACAATCCACAATAATAGTGCAGCCGCAATTATGAGTAGAACCCCCCACAATGGATCGCTGCGGACGTTGGCCCAGCCGAGTTTCAGTGCAGATTTTAGATTGAGTAAGTACTTCTTAAGTCATGCCTTATCGTAGTGTTTTATGAGCGCAAATAATAAAGCCCCCGAGATAGCCAAATTTATGAGCACTAAGCCAGGAATAGTCAGCCATGAGAAAAGTCCTAAGATAAACTCCGTTGTTATAACCTGCACAATAAAAAGAAGAAACGTACTGAGAAAACGAGCAAAACCAGTTCGCCGTAAATTAAATGAGAGTATATCCAAAGTTATGAGCATTAAAATGCTCAATCCACCCCAAAGTAAAAGTAGTAACCAACTCATTATTTCTTACTCATAATACGGTAAGTAAACTCTAGCGGCAATTGTTTGGGTTTGGTTTTAGTGCTACCATTCAGCTGTTTAGAACGGAGATAGGCCAGTTGCAACAGGCGCATACCAAAAAGAAAGTACTGATTGTGCTTTATTATTATCACCCGTATGTTAGTGGCGTATCATTTTGCGCCAAGCAAGTTGCCGAAGGTCTTGTTAAAAGGGGTTATACGGTTACAGTGTTAACCTCGCGCCACGAGAAAGGACTCGCCAAAAACGAGACGATCAATGGCGTTCAGGTGATTCGGCGACCTGTAGTTGCCCGGCTTAATAAGGGACTCATTATGCCTACGTTCTGGCTAGATATTATTCGCTGGGCCCGAAAAAACGATTATGTTAACCCGCATCTTCCACTAGCCGAAGTTGGCATAGCTTCGCTGTTTATTCCCAAGAAAAAGAGCGTAACAACTTATCAATGTGATTTAAACTTGGGAAACAGCCTGTTGGACCGACTTATATCCACTGTTTCAATGAACCTAATGCGTTTACAGTTGCACCGTTCGCGAGCGGTGGTGCCATCGAGTGACGACTATTTAAGGCACAGCAAAATGAAGGGCTTTGCCAACAAGGCAACAGCAATCTACCCCACTGTTAATGAGAAAGATTATCATCCCGTCGATTCTAAGGCGTTATTTGATCGACTGGGTGTAGATGCAAAACAATTGAGGGTTGGTTTTGTCGGCCGGATAGTCTATGAAAAAGGCATAAACTTTCTTCTTGAGAGCATACCATTTTTAGAGAAAAAACTGCCCAACTTCAAGGTGATAATTGTCGGAGACTACGAAAAAATTGCCGGCGGCAGTGTTAAGGATCAGTTGGATATATACCTGCAACAAAATCCAGACAAAATTATTTTTACAGGCTTTTTGAGTGACCATGAGAGAAATCAATTCTACTCAGGCATTGATGTTCTTGTTTTACCAAGTGTGGACCCGCTGGAGGCGTTCGGCATTGTACAAGTAGAAGCTTTGCTATGTGGCACACCGGTTGTGGCCTCAAACTTACCGGGTGTCAGAGAGATTGTGCTAAAGACAGGATATGGGCGGTTATCTGAACTTAGGGATCCAAAAGACATTGCTAAGCAAATTATTGCTGTGGTTGAGCAGCCAAAAAAATACCATCCTGACCGGAAAAAGGTGGTGGAATTATTTGGAGCCGATGTAACCCTACAAAAATACGTGGATCTCTTACCCTAACTATCTATAGATGTTTCCTGTATTATATAAACTAACAGAGGTAATTAGGAATTCACTTTCATGAGCATCCAAGCCTATACACGTTTATTGCGCCCAAAACACTATTTTAAAAATTTTCTGATCTTCTTGCCCCTAGTTTTCAGTGGCTACTTATTAGATCCACAGTATTTCTTAAAATCTGTGTGGGCATTTTGTGCATTCTCTCTAGCAGCTTCAGCGGTGTATGTCATCAATGATGTTAAGGATAAAGATTTAGATGCGCTGCACCCCAAAAAGAAATATCGTCCAATCGCCGCAGGTAAGGTGAGTGTTGCTGAGGCATGGATACTTACAATACTTCTTCTCGGCGTATCGTTAGCTATTCAAGTACTGGCTGGCTTTTCACTGGCAACTATGGGGCTTTTGGGGTTCTATATTTTAATAAACTTGCTGTATAGTTTTGGATTAAAAAATATTCCTATTATTGATGTGGCGATATTGTCGCTTGGTTTTGTGTTACGAGTATTCTACGGCGGTGATGCGATTGGTGTTGTCGTTTCTAAATGGTTGTATTTGGCAATTCTGGCGTTTTCATTTTATTTAAGTCTTGGAAAACGGCGTAACGAAATTCGAACAACTGGTCGCGAGACACGTAAAGTAAATAAATTCTATAATCAAGAATTCCTAGATAAAAATATGTATGTGTTCTTGGGGCTGACAGTAATTTACTATTCCTTATGGGCAATTGATCCGTCACAACCTCACCACTTAATGTTCTGGACTGTACCGGTGGTCATAATCATTATCATGGCATACAGTCTAGCGGTTGAAGAGCCCGGTTCAGATGGTGACCCAGTCAGTGTGTTGTTTAGCAATAAGCCCCTTCTGGCACTGATTGCTTTCTATTGCTTTCTAATGGCTGGGCTAATCTACTTATAGTATGAGTGTCGTAATTTATGACTTTGACAAGACTATCTACGATGGAGATAGCTCTGTGGATTTTTATTTTTACTGCTTAAAAAAGAAACCTCGTATTATTCGCTTCTTGCCAAAGCAGTGTTGGCACGCTGTTTTGTATCTGTTTGGTATTGAATCAAAAACGAAGTTTAAAGGACACTTTTTTGAATATCTAAGAG
This sequence comes from uncultured Candidatus Saccharibacteria bacterium, assembly GCA_964494415.1. GTDB lineage: Bacteria > Patescibacteriota > Saccharimonadia > Saccharimonadales > OMJO01 > CAZBRC01. The sequence goes on along the minus strand of CAZBRC010000039.1, from coordinate 3,569 downwards.
CGGTCGAAAGCGTTGAGGCAATGGTTGAGTCATTTTGGGATAGCAATTTCAGAAAGGTAAAAGACTGGTATATAGAAAAAGATCACCAGAACGATGTTATTATCTCAGCTTCGCCGCGGTTCTTGCTCGAACCCACAGCTAAGAAGTTGGGTGTCCAGTCGCTCATAGCTACCGAAATGAGCTCCAAAACAGGTGTGATTTCCGGAGAGAATTGCTACGGTGAAGAAAAAGTGCGTCGCTTTCAGGCGCAGTTTAAAAACGTAACAGTCGAAGAGGCATATACCGATAGCAAGTCAGACTTGCCAATCCAATCACTCGCTAAGAAAAAGTTCCTGGTAAAGGGCCACGCAGTTCGTCTTATAGATTAATTGTTTGCGGATTACCGATAGTAATATATCGACCACCAATATTAATGGAAGTCCAGACCGTGTAGGGACCAGGCTTATCAAACTTAATAGTGCCACTGAGCGCGACGGAGTCATTAGCTTGGCCAGAGGCAGCCAACGTACCTGCACCTTGCCAGACCGCATCGTAGTTGTATGGGCCATAGTAGCGAGCCGGAATGCCTAAAGCACTGTATTTAATTGGCTGGGCTTCATTATTCTTGACCGTAGCAGTAACAGTGACGGTTTGGCCAAGTGTGGGCGGAGTACCACCGTTAACAGTGAGTGGCCCCGATAAAGTCAAGTTGGGCATATGCGGAGTCATCATGAAGCCCCAGTTATTGTAGTGGAAATAACTATTTTGATATCGCAGAGCAACCCAGGCATAGAAGTTTTTTAATTCTGAAACATTGCTCACAAAGGTGGTGTAGGATTTTTCTTGTCCAGCAGTGAATGTCTCGGGGCCCACCCACCCAAAATCTCTGTTAGCACCTGTGTAAGGGTTGTCATAGCGCCCAACAATGCCAACTGCATCTAGTGTTATACCGACTCCAAGATTATTTTTGAGCTTAAACTTAACCCGCACATCTTCGCCAATTGAGGGAGATGGGTTGGGCGTCTCAAGATAGGTAAGGGTGAAGTTGGGAGATACTGAACTTACGTTAAAGTTGAGTGGATCAGATAGTGTGGTGTAGCGGCCGGCAATTAGTACGGAAACCCATGCAGAATATGGCCCTGGCTTGTCAAAGGTCAGGTTGCCTGAAACGGACGTAGTTTGTCCAGGATTCAAGGTTATCGGGGACGCGGCCCAACCAGTATCGTAGTTATAGTTGCCGTAATACCTCACTGGTATGCCAACTGAATCAAGCCGCAATGGTTGATCTTCGTTGTTCTTGATAGTTGCAGAGAGCGTGGCGGTTTGCCCTGCCACCGGGCTGTTCACAGTTGAACTAAGTGGAGCAGTTAAGCTAAGGCTCGGGAGGTGCGCGTTCATGGCAACGCCCCAGTTGTTATAGTGCACGTACCCACCTTGGTAACTGATAGCAGGCCAGGCATACACCATGCCAGTATCTTGTATGGTTGTTGTGAAAGTAAAGTTTTGGGTTACGCCCGGCTGGAGTGTTACTGGACCTTGCCAGCCAAAGTCACGATTAGGGCCACTTTGAACATTACCTGCTCTACCAACAATTCCAATCGCGTCCAGGGTAATGTTCTCGGACAAGCTACTTGTAAACGAAACAGTGTAAGTAACTGTTTGGCCACGGGCCGGTGAGGTATCAGGCTGGGCTATGGTTCGCATAGTTATGCTGTTCTGAAGCCATGATGATGGGTCAAACCAGCGATTAAAGTAGTAAACGAAATTATAACTGCCTGTGTAGTACTGCCCAGTATTGCCGTACACCGGCAAGCCAAATAATCCGTTGGGGTTATTGTAGACGTGTGGTGTGTAGCAGTAGAGTCCGCCAGTCGCGATGTTGGGGATTGTAAAGGCATTGTAAACTACGCCATTGTCGTCTTTAAACATAATGTAGTTCCCGGCCTTTAATGCGGCACTGTAATATCGGCTGCCACCGTTACATGGGTAGCTTGCTGGCGAATAGCCCCACCAGTTATTGCCACTACCAAGCTCCATATAAGTACGAAACTGCCAGGCGGCATTGTCCAGCTGGTTAAAGAATCCCGGATAACTACATGAGCCAGAATCTGGACAACCATAGCCCATAGCAAAATTTAGTTGCGAGGCTGTGGGATTAGGTGTGGTGATCAATGACTGCTCTTTTTGCATGGTTGCGAGGAGTACCTGCGGATTGATGCCATAGGCTCGGCCCGCGTCTGCAATAATCTGAGCAGCGGATCGCCACTGGCCACAGGAGTAGTAAGTGGCGTAGTAAGAATAATGGCTGCCAGATGTTGGTCCGCAATTTTCAATATCAGAAAAGGTTGCCAATCCAGATCCTTTTTGAGCTAAGAAGGTCTGGATATCAGAAGCTGTCATTGTGGTGGAAGCGCGCATGACCACATCGTCCATTAGCATATTGGAGTAGTTGTAGTTTGCTGCTTGGGCTTTGGGAGTCATTAAAAATGCGAAAGCGACAAGCGAAACAGCCGTTAGCCCAATGAATAAGCGTAGTACTTTCACGGGTTGGTTCAGTAATGAGGCATTCCGGCTATTGGAAGCTAACATTTGCTTGTACCTCATTAATTTCACGATCATCGGCCGCAACGGTGAAGACGTCTAGGCGGCCATTCTTTCCTGTGGCGGTATAATTTAGCGTCCCAGAAAAATTACCACCCACAACCTTTAGGGTGCCTCGTGCGATTACTCCTGTCTGATTGTCGGTTAACCGAAATTGGACTTCTGGCGCTTTTGCTGAGCCAAAAATCTCAGACCCAGATTTTAGAGTTGAGCCTTCAACAGGTTGCTTAAGTGTGATTACACCCGACTGCGATTGAATCCACTGATTTGAGGGTGTTGAGCTGCCGGATTGTTGGCCATTTGTGTCAGTTGCAGTGCCATCACGGTTACCCTGGGTAGTGTTAGATTTAGTTCCATCTGATGCTGGGGTGTTCGGTAGCTGTGTAATGGTTGGTTGCGGTTCAGGAAATATACGCGGACGGGTGTTACGATATCGTATGTATAGACAAATGCCGGCTACAACCACAGCTACAGCTAGAACGAGTATCAATAATCGGTTTGTTTTTGGTTTTTTTCTAGGGTTTTTATTCATTCGTGAGGGAGCTCATTAACAGTATTAACATTAGCATAATTACAGGCAAAAAACAAGGGAGTGATATCCGTGTTAAACTAGTGTTAAATGACCGAATACACAAGACAGCTGCGCCTTTTAACGGGACGAGCATATCCGGATATCGCAAACAAGGTAGCGAAGGCACTTAAAACAGAACTTTGTTCAGTAGAACTTAGTAGTTTTGCGAATGGTGAAATAAGCGTCAAGATTAACGAATCAGTTCGGGGTGATGAGGTGTTTATAATCCAGTCGCACTGCGGCGATGTTAATCAGGCCATCATGGAGCAAGCTTTATTAATCGATGCAGCAAAACGGGCATCTGCAGCCTCAATTACTGCAGTCTGCCCATTCATGGCATACGCCCGACAGGATCGTAAGTCGAGCGGACGCGAACCTATTTCGGCCCGGTTCTTAGTCGACATGCTCGTGCAGGCAG
>CAZBRC010000038.1:0-8102 GCA_964494415.1 uncultured Candidatus Saccharibacteria bacterium | reverse complement strand
CGCTTCTGCGGCTGCGGCTGGCGGGGTTCCACCACTTTTCTTAATACTACGCATTAGGTGCGATTTATGAGCCTCGGCCGAGGCGTCCATCATTTGTTGAAAATGCTGAGCCGTAGGACTCTTCGTTTCGTCCAGCACGTCATTAAAATCAGCTTCATTTACTCCACCAGCCCCTGACATACTGCCGGGGCTTATTAAGCGGTCCGAAGCCATGTCACCCATATTGGCCCCCACGTTTTTAACTGCCCAGCCGCGGCTGTCAATGGTGTTGGCCAAGGCGCTGAGTCGGCTTTTTACCTCAGTTTGGCTCAAGCCGTTGGTTAGGTTCTGATCAAGTCTTTTAGGCGCGGTAACTGTGACGAGTTCCTTCATCCCGGACTGGTCCCAGATACGGCGTCGTGGTTTAAGGGCATAGCGTATTTTTGCCAGCAGCCACACCTCACTTGGTTGGTCATGCCCAAAAGGGGCTGCCAGGAAGCCGAACAATACGGCGGGGGGAATAAACGGCAAGGCTAAGAACCACTGCACCATAGCAAGCTTAAAACCGATAAACAAACACGCAATCGTGACAATCGCATATATAAACTGACGTAGACTCAGTGGCCCAACCAGCTTGTCTTCTGCTTCAATATCTTGAATTACTTTGTATGTTGCCATTTGCTCTATTATACCAAGTATAGCCTACGAATAGTTTAAGGAGTTTGGGGGTTGCCGCCACTATTTCTCTGTTGATTTGGTGGTCCAAGTACTTGATTTATGAAGTTGTTTAATTCTTGGTCAACACGGCCAGCAGCGCCAGATTGAGAACCGGAAACAGGTTGCTGGCTGCCTTCTTCTCCTGCCATCGCAAACGAACCCGTGTTTTGACGACGTTGGTTTAGTGATGTAGCAGTTAGAGTAGTGTCGGTTATAACCTGATCTGCCTCGGCGCGCATAGCTGCAATGCCTTGAGCGTCTTTACCGGCAAAGATAGCATCACCATCCTGGGCTGTTCTGACCCTTTGCGCCCAATCATGGCTCTCCTGGAGTGCCTTAATCGTTGATGTGCGCATGTTACCAAGAGACCAGTTATTAACAGTTTCTGCAATTTCACGGGTGAACTTACCATGATTGAGCTCATATGCACCATCCTTGTACGCAGTGTGCTTGAGCTCTCGTCTGGATTGCGCGTGATTAAAGGCTGTACCAGTCCAAATAGCACCAGCTGCGTATCCAACGCCGAGCTTGTCATCCCGCATATTTGCAGCGTTGGCGGCCATAACGTTGCCAAGCTCTGTGTCGTCCCCAGCTTTACCAACTTCATATGTTAAGGCGGCTTGATAGAATGACTCATCTTTGCCAAAGAGGCTTCGCGCTTTGTCTACTTCATACTGAGAGTATTCTTTGCCATTAGTTCCAACCCATTTGTCGCCTACTTGTCTGGCAAAGAGCGCCCTTACAAAGCTATCATCACCGGAGGATACCTGGTTCTGTACCAGTTCTTGAGCTTCTTTGTTTCGTAGTGAACGACGTACTTGATAATTCCCACCGCCAGCAACTCGCGCTACCGTACCGCCAAGCGCTCGACGTCCAAAAGAGCGCCGTTTGCCATCGCTGTCGCTCTTTTGCTGGTCAATACCAAAACCAACTGCCTTTTCACGTTCGCGAAGCCAACGGTTACCCAGTTCACGCTTGGTAATGTTCTGCTTACTATATGGATCATTGGCATTGCCTTTAGCAAACTCTCCACCGCGTTTACCCCAACCAGAAAGCGTGCCATATAATGTGCCAATTGCACCTCCGGCAATCTTAAACGCGAATGGAATTAGGAACAGAGGTAATATCAAGAATACAATTTTTGTAAGACCAGTAATCAGTGTTGTGACAGGACCGTCGTTGGCACTTGAAGCGTTGAGGATAGTCGGCATCGCCAAGGACATTGCCAAAATAGCCATGACGATTGGGAATACTAGTAAGGCCTTAAAGAATAAATCCCACCATTTTTTAAAATATTGCTCGGTATTCGGTAAACAGTACAGCGTAAACGCAATCGGCGACACCATAATAAGAAATACAATCAATGCTTGCCGGATAACAATCGTGAACAACGCCCCGACAAGTGCGATAAGGGCAGGCAAGAGTACGAACAAAAGTAAGAAACTGAAAAATGGTCCGCCCAAGGCGACCGCTGCCCAGAGTCCGCCTACTATGCTAACAAGCGAAACGGCACTGGTAAGACTGTCAATATTAAATTGAAGTCCCCCGCCTTGCGCAAATGGTAAGTAAATAAGCTGAGCGATACCTTTCCCAACTATATTGGTAATATCAATCGCACCAGCGGCTAGATAAATAGAAATGTTCACTAAAATAGCAGCGGCCACTACCCGCGGCAGGATTTTCTTTGCAGTATAGGCGTCAATCAAACCACCGCCGGTAGCTTGTCCGTAAACTGCTATCAACAAGAAGATAACTAATAAGATGTTGGCAATTGTTCTAAACGAGGACCAGGTTTTAAATATGGGGTCACTAGAGCTAATATTGACTGGCTCTGTGAACAGGAGTGGTATAAAAACATTCCGGTAAATAAAATCAACACCACCAATAATGGCGTCGATAATAGGGCAGATAATCCAAGACAAACCTCCACCACTCGTACTACAGTCTGGGGCATTACCACCAGTTCCATCAGTTGAGCTAGCGCTTCCAGTACCAACCGCATTACCCTTATCGTCGACAAGCTTGCCGTTTTTAAGAGTGTAGCCTTCGAAGAGCCACGGCTGGTGTCCTTTCACAAAATCACAATCTATAATCTGGTTTTGTAGGTAACCATTTGTTTGGCTTATGTCATTTCCAATTGGGTAAAAGTCAGTATTAAACTCCCAGCCTTTACCCCAGTATCTACCTAGGTCAATTTTACCCAATTCGATGTTATCGGAGTTGAGTCCAAGAGGTCCGCCATTATTTTTATTAATGTGTAGCTGACTATCAACGTATGCCCGAATATCATCTGCCGATTTGCGGTAGAAGAAGCCAACGTTTTTGACCTGAAAATCCGCATTCGCCTTTTCGGCGGTAGCTTTGATGTCATAGCAAACGTTTGCAAGCGGGACAAGGCGTGCTCGACGCAAGGCATCACTAGGTGCGTCAATAGCTTTTTCGGCATTTTGAATGGTTGTTTTTAGTGCCCTTGCCTTATCGAGATTTATACGAAGCTTACCGGTACGGAAATCTGAATAGCCAGTTAATTTTTGTAAGAACCAGGCGTCCGTATCGGTGACACTTGGGTCGTAGGCATGGACACCCTGTGACACTACAGTACTACACGACATGACCCCGTTATAACCATCTCGGTCTAGACCAACAACAATGTATTCACTACTCAGGCGGTCTGGTCTATAGAGGTCGGAAAGCTGGCTTAAGTCATTATCACCATTAGCGTCAATCTCTCGTTGGATACATTCTGCAAAGGTGTGCAGCTTGCGTCGCTTCATATCTAAGTCAGCATTACTGTTGGCGGCTAATGCTTTTTGCGGGAACAGGGCGATAACTGATGGCGTGATTACGAGGGCGAGTAGAAAGAACAGCCAAACATGGCCCACACGCTTTTTCATTAATATTTTCGTTTTCATTAAATAGGAAGTGAATATGACCTTATGAGTATATCTTATAACAAATCGGGCACAAGGAGTAGACTAATAGTAAAACTAGCAAATGTGCTATAAAATAAGCTGAAGGATATGCCAAGAATTAAAACTGGCCTTAAAAATCACAAAAGGCAATCTCAATTAAAGCGGAAACTCTACTTAGCCTCTTTAGCTGTAGGGCTCAGTTTGATATTGGCACCAGTTAGTGCATTGGCTGCTGGCCCGCCGGCCGACGTGTGTGGAGACGCGCCTGGTGTGGGTGTGTCAATTGACTTTGGTTGTAAAGGTGCCGGAAACCCAATTGTTGACCTTACTTTTGCCATTGTTCGTTTCTTATCTGTAGGGGTTGGGATAATTGTGGTCGCCTCCCTGATTGTGGCTGGTATCCAGTACATAACATCATCTGGAGACCCCCAGGCAACCGCCAATGCACTAAAGCGAATTAGTAATACTGTGGCGGCCCTGGTGCTATATATCTTTATCTTTGCAATAATTAACTGGTTAGTTCCGGCGGCATTATTAAAATGATAGAAATACTTAGCAGATTTGCAGGACCATCGTGTGGTAGCCAAGGATTTTTTGGTTTCCCCACATGGTACAAATATCTACCATCGGTAGATGGTGCAGTTCCCTGTACCGTAAAAATATCGGGTATCAATGACGCATGGCTTATCGTTGCTGCCATAATTGATATGTTGCTAAGGGTAGCGGCCCTGGCTGCAGTGATTTTTATTATTTACGGTGGCGTTCTGTATATAACCAGCGAGGGATCGCCCGACAAGGCTAAAAAAGCTCTCATGACTATTATTAATGCAATCGTAGGGCTTGTTATCGCCGTTGGTGCGTCTGTATTCATATCGTTCGTTGCCGGGAGATTTAATTAAATGAACATGGCATTATTTAGATTCGCTCAAAGCTTGGACAACTGCGTACGCTCCAATTCAGGCGAATGTGAGACAGGGCTTCCAAGAATCGGTGCCGGCGATGCCCAGGTTAAAGTCATAAGTCAGCTGGCCTTCATGGTTATTGGAGTGATTGCAGTGGTAGTTATCATGCTGGCTGGATTTAAACTAATAATTTCCAACGGCGATCCTCAAGGTCTAGCAAAGGCGCGCCAAACATTAATCTATGCCATTGTTGGGCTTATTGTGGCGGTGAGCGCCGAGCTTATAATTGGCTTCGTTTTATACAGGGTTTAGCATGAAGAGATTACTAATAACGTTAGGATTGTTGATAAGCACGGTGCTGACACTAGCCGTAGTGACACCGCACGTGTATGCCGTCGATGTCTTAGACAAAGCCTGCAACAACAGCAACGCCACGTCTACACCTACGGTTTGTGCCGACAACCACCCCAATGGTGATAATCCCTTCTTTGGCCCAACGGGGGTCGTCACAAAGGGAATTCAGTTGTTCGCCCTGATTATCGGTGTAACCTCCGTAATCGTCATTATTGTCTACGGTTTGCGCTTCATGACCTCTATGGGTGATCCTAACTCGGTGGCAACCGCCCGGCGAGCAATCATTTACGCTATTGTTGGATTGGTAATTGCTGGTTTAGCGCAACTTATTGTCAGTTTTGTACTTGCAAAGGTATGATGGAGACTATGATTACACGCATCCGACAGATTATCACCGTCAGCCTGGCAACCTTAGTGTTAGCAAGCGGCTTTAGCTTAGCACTGGTTCACCCAGCTTCAGCGCTCATTAGTGATACCGAAGCCAAGAACCAAGCTTGTCAAGGTGTTAACCTAAGTTCCGACGGGAGTTCGAGTTGTGGCGCCGCCGGCATATTAAAAGCCAACGATTTACTGAGTAAGGTTATAAATATCCTGTCGATAATTGCAGGGGTTGTGGCCGTCATCATGATTATCATTGGCGGGGTGCGCTACATCACCTCGCAGGGAGAATCAGCCAGTACAGCAGCGGCCAAAAATACCATCATCTACGCAATCGTTGGCTTGGTAATTGTGGCGTTGGCGCAAATAATTGTCAGGTTTGTGCTCGCTAAAATAAAATGAGGGTACTTGAAACAGTGGTACACCCTGTGATATAAGTAACCAGAAGCAACAAGAAAGGCTAACTCATGATTCAAAAATTGAAAAAGTTACTAACCATCAGTGCGATGATGACTGCACTGTTTGCTCCAGTTATGGTGCCTGCTATGGCTTCAGCCGAAACAGCTGACATCCAAGGCAACCTATGTGCCGGTGCTAACCTAGATTCAAACGGACAGTGTGACGAAAGCACCGTAACGCAAGCAAAAGAGAACGTAAATACCCTGTTAGTTCAGGTGATCAACGTGTTCTCACTTATTGTGGGTGTAACCGCCGTGGTAATGATTATCATTGGTGGTCTGAAGTACATCACCTCCGGTGGTGATTCAGGGAATGTCACCGGTGCTAAGAACACCATTCTGTATGCGATCGTTGGTTTGGTCATCGTGGCGCTTGCCCAGGTGATTGTCCGCTTCGTACTGGCTAAGGTCAGCAACCCGTAAACGCCAACCAGGTTTACTGCAAAGTAAAAACCGCCGGTCATCGGCGGTTTTTTTGTTGTCTCTTTTTGCGGAGCTCTAAGCTGGCTTAGAGAACTTGAATTTTCTTGACGCTGTCTTGCTTGAGCTTGGTAAAGGAGATTGTCAAAACACCATCTTTAAGGATAGCTTCGATCTCGTCCTCTTTTACGGGCACTGGCAAGGCAATGCTGCGCGAGAATTCGCCCCAGTAGCATTCCTGCACAAAGTAGTTTTCGACGTCTTCTTCGTTGCCGGCTGACAAGGTACCTCGAATACTCAAGGTATTATCAGCTATGCTCACATCGAGCTCGCTTTTATTAACGCCAGCAGTTCGTGCTTTAACAACCAACTTTTCTTTGGTCTCGTACACATCTACTGCTAACTGGCCGGGAACGGCTTCTTCTTCATCCCATTCGTCAGCGGCTGCCGAATCAGTTGGGGCAGCTTGTTGATCATCTACCGGTACGCCTTCATCCTCACCCAAAAACGCGGCAGTTAATTCGTCTTCCATGAGCAGATCTTCATCGTGGCTCTTACGCGCCATAGTTGTTACCCTCCACGAGTATTTGACAAAAAATTAACTTCTTATTTGCAATTTTTGTTACCTCTCAGTATAGCTTAGACTACAAGAGAGCTGCAACAGCTTAACCTTTTATTTACAACACATTAATCACAACATGAGTGTATTCGAAGCAATCATCCGACCCTTTACACCTCTCTCTTGCCTGGTCTGTTGCACAGAGGGTGTATTGTTGTGCTCAACGTGTCAAAACACAGCCTGCCCACCTATGGCGTCCCGCTGCTACCGCTGCCGCCAGCGAGTGATAAGCCAAGCAAGCCAGCCCCTTTGCGACGGCTGTCGCACCCAAAGCCCTCTCGATAACGTATGGGCCGGAACATTCTATGGCGGCTTGGCCAAACAGCTCGTCCATAAACTAAAGTTTGAACGCCTATCGGCGGCCAGCCAGCCCATGTCGGCGGTTATACACCATCGTTTGCCAGTCTTGCCGGGCAATTTAGTAATTGTACCGGTGCCGACAGCCACTAAGCGCGTCCGGCAACGTGGCTATGACCAAGCCCGTTTGTTGGCGCGACAGGTTGCTCGGCTTCAGCAATGCAAATATCGCCGGTTATTGGGGCGCTTGGGGCAATCCCGGCAAGTCGGCGCGCAACGTCAGCAGCGCCTGGAACAACTTCAGTCGGTGTTTTATGTGACCAAAAGCCTGCCCAAGCGCCGCCCGCCGCGTCGCGTGCTGCTGGTTGACGATATCTTAACAACTGGCGCCTCACTAGAATCGGCCGCTACCGTTTTAAAGCAGGCCGGCATCCAGCACATCGACGCGGCCGTCTTCGCCCAAAAAGTCTAATTCGTCTAAGCAGCCTCGGATATAGGGAAAACTGCGTCAGGTCCTTCGGTCAGTGCGGCATGAACAAGTCGGTTACCAATCACATAATCATGATTTCGGTAGTCATAGTCTTGTCTCCCAATATTAGTAACCCGACCACCAGCCTCGCTAACCAGTAGTGAGCCCGGTGCAAAGTCCCAGTCTTTTCCATAGGGGTCGTAACCAATACGAGCTTCAAGTTTTCCAGAAGCTACCATGGCAAACTCAAACCCACAGTTAAGTGTGGCAATAACGCCGGCTTGGTCTCGTATAGCAAGATACTTCGAATAATTTTCGGGAACTTCCAGATGAGTTTCCATAACTACGAGGGCATTTTGTATGGGACGATCACTTACAGAAATTGGTTGGCCGTTCATAAAAGCACCGCTACCTCGTTTGGCATAATACATTTCGTCACGAACGAAATCATTGATTACCGAGGCAACGACGGTACCCTCTTCAACCAAACTTATCATTGTGGTACAAAACGGTGTTCCACGCACAAAGTGACTGGTTCCATCAATAGGGTCAACCAGCCAAAATGTATCCGCTGCTTCACGGACACCGCCTTCCTCG
>CAZBRC010000037.1:0-8111 GCA_964494415.1 uncultured Candidatus Saccharibacteria bacterium | reverse complement strand
CTAACGGTTAGGACACCAGGTTTTCATCCTGGCAATAGGGGTTCGATTCCCCTTGGGATCACCAAAGAAAGCACCCAACCATGTGTTGGGTTTTTGTATGGGAATTTTATGCAAGCGAGGGGGCAAAAAAGCAAGCGAACAGGAGTAAGCATAAACGTAGTAGAAAACACCACGTACTCTTGTAATTACATCTTGTTAAGCATAAGCTCAGATTAAAGTATCTTAACGGCTGGTATGAATAAAAAGCGTATGCTTACAAAATTTAGTAAAAAACAACTCCTTGTCTTTACCGGTGTGTTTGCGATTGTTGGGGGGTTATTAGTCTGGCGAATCTTTGCTGCCACTGCTTCTTCGTCGTTCGAAGTCGAAGCAGCTTCCCTCACAGGAAATGCTAAGGTATGCCCCACTAGTACTAACGACACCAGCGCTTCTAATAATAAGTATGTTGTGCTGGCTTCAAGTACCTGTCCGGGTGAGACAACCCCGCCACCACCGCCTCCTGGGTCGTGTTTGCAACGTACTGGCGTAACCGTTAAGACGCCAAGTCAAATGGGGTTCAAGGATAACCCTACGTCTGGCTCAATTTACGCTGGCAGCATATCCAGTAACTTTGTATTAAATGGCACGGGTACCAAACTTACCTATCCTCAAATCGTGCCAGATGTTAACAGCGCCCAGATATATGGCTTTAATCTCACCGGTGGTAACAACGTCTGTTGGACCGGGGGAAGAGTTGTCGGAACAGTCAAAGACAGTAGTATCGGTGCTGATGAGTGGGAGCGATGGCATGACCTCAATGGTTTCCGCCTAGGCGGAGCTACCAACTGGACATTCGAAAACTTCTACATCAGAAACTTCGGGGATCTAGTAAACATTTCGGACAACTCCGGTACGCCATCGAACAATGTGACGTCCCAAGATAGTTTATTCCAACACAGTCATGATGACTGTATTCAAAACGACAAGTGGGCCTCCGTAACGGTCAAGAATATGTTCTTTGACGGCTGCTACTCCGGTATAAGCACCCGCGCCAGTGGCGACCCAGGCTACAACGCGAGTGCAAATGTGGTTCGGATTGAAGACTCGTTGATGTGGCTTGAGCCAGAGAGCCCCACTTATAAGAATAAGAGCCAGTTCGGTCACAGCGGCTTCTTTAAATGGGAGAAAGATCGGCCTGATATCGCACCTTCTCTTTACCTCAAAAACGTTACACTGATGGCACGGAAGACCTCTAATGACCAATCGGTCGGGACAGACGCGGCCAAGGGTAAGATCACACATTGTGAAAATGTAACTATCATCTGGGCGGGTTCCGGTGACTACCCAGAGCGTGCGTCATGGGACGGGATAGGTTGTACCGGACTGAATATCATTACTGGCGCATCTGCGCAAAGTGCTTGGCTTGCAAAAGTAAATGCCTGGTATGCCGCGCACACCCAATTTGCTGATTTGAAACACCCCGATAGCTACTATTGGACGGATAAACAGCCAGATTAAATTAAGAAATTAACAATAGGAATACATATGAATCACTACACCACCATCACAAAAACCAGAAATAAGGTACTTACTCACCTCACCCGGTTGTCTTCAGTGTTGGTGATGTCATTGGTTATGGCCTTTGGGTCGGTCAGCCCGGTGGCAGCTGCAAACTGTAACCCTCCAACTGACACTGGTTCAGCAACCATGACGGTGAATCTACAAGCAGGCGCAGATTATCGGGTGTGGTCACGAATGAATATCCCAGACACTACCAATAACTCCTACTACCTCTCTATTGATGGTGGTTGTGCTGAGCTAGTTGGTGGTTCAACATCGATGAAGACCAACTCATGGGAATGGATTGACTATAAAGATGGTAATACAAGCAATAAATTTACGGTAAATCTCTCAGCCGGCCAGCACACCCTAAAGGCCATTGGCAATAAACCAGGCGTTAAACTGGACAAGGTTTTGTTGCTCGGCAACAGTTGTAACCCGACTTCTATGAGTGGGTCTGAATGTATCGATGCAACCGCTCCAACGGTATCAATCACCTCGCCGCCAAACGCTGCAACGGTATCTGGAACAGGAGTTAATGTTCAAGCTACTGCCTCCGATAGTGCCAGTGGCATTTACGCCGTGTTGTTCAAGATAGATGACGACACCACGCCGTTTGCTACTGACGGTACGGCTCCATACACCGCTACCTGGAATAGCACCCAGAAACCCGACGGCGACCACTACATTAAAGTTCAAGCGATTGATGGTGCGGGTAACTTTAGTTCTGTCGCCCAGGTAAAAGTAACAGTCACCAATAATGGCACCGGTACTGACACGACTGCACCGAATGCCCCGACTAATCTAAAAATTTCTTTGAACAACGCAAACCAAGTTGACTTGGGCTGGGACGCTGCAACCGACAACGTTGGCGGCAGTGGTGTGGCTGGCTATAACGTCTACCGCGACGGTGTTATCAAGGCTAATAAACAAACTGCAACGACTTTTAGTGACAAGACAGTTTCTGCCGACACCTACTACACATATGAAATTGAAACAGTCGACAAGGCTGGCAACATTAGCCCACGCACACCAATTGCCACCCGAACTCCAAGTGGTGCTGACACGACTGCTCCAAGTGCTCCGAGTGGTGTTTCGGCTACCGCAGACTCAACTTCTCAGATTACCGTTAAATGGACCAAGAGCCCTGAGTCTGATGTCGCCAAGTACTTTGTGCAGCGCGATGGGATTGTTGTTGGCAGCGTAGCGGCAACGAGCACCTCGTACGTCGACAAAAACCTACAAGCTGACACGTCCTACAGTTACGTGGTTATTGCCCAAGACACCGCTGGAAACTCGAGCGCCGGCAGCCAGGCAGCAACCGCTAAGACACCTCCGATACTTCCTCCCGTCGACGTAACTCCCCCAACTACACCACAGAACTTTACGGGGACCGCAGCCTCATCAACGGCTGCCCTACTCGGCTGGTCAGCCTCAACCGACACAGGCGGCAGTGGCTTAGCTGGCTATCGAATCTTCCGTGACGGTAGTCAGATTGCCACAGTCAATGCTTCTACCACAACCTTTGGTGATGCTACGCTCACACCCGCTGGCACCTACAAATATAGTGTCAAAGCCTATGATGGTGCTGGCAATGCTAGTGGCGCCACGCCAGAGGTCTCAATAACAACTCCTGGCTTAGACGCAAACACCCTGCTTTCCGATACGTTTAACGCGGGTAGCGGTCAATGGACTACCGTTGGTTCTGGCTGGAACGTGCCTAATGTGAAAGATCCTTTCTATGCGCAGACGGCTGCCGGTGGCACACTTGCTGGCGCCGGTGTTGTAACCTGGACTGACTACTCAGTAGAATCCAACGTGCGTATCAACTCAGTGTTTAATAGTGATTCAAATGCCTACGCCGGTGTTGTGGGTCGTGCCTCAAACTTAGGTACATACTACCTGGCCTCTCTAAAACCGAGCGGATCGGTTGTACTAACTTCTTACAAGAACGGTACACCGACACAACTGGCAAGTAAGCAAATCGCCGTTAGTCTCAACACTTGGTACAAGCTCAAGCTACAAATGGTCGGCTCAAGCCTTAAAGTGTTTGTTAACGATACCGAACAGCTGAGTAGCACAAATTCTGATAGTACTGCTGGCTCAGTTGGGCTCCGCACCAATAACACTGTCGCTGATTTTGACAATGTTTCGGTTGTTAGCCAGAAGTCTGCTACGCCAGATACAATTACTCTAACCCCAACCGACGACGCCTGGGTTGAGAGTGCCTATCCCAACAAAAACCACGGTAAAAGACCACGACTTCAAGTTGACCAAAGTCCTATCTACCACACGCTCATGAAGTTCCGCGTATCCGGAACAGCTGGACGTACCATTAAGAGCGCCAAGCTTCGCATGTACGCCACTAACAGCTCCGATGTAGCTGGTAACATCCGACACGCTGCCAATTCTAACTGGAGTGAAACGAGCGTAACCTATGCAACTGCCCCAGAAGCCGGGGAGCTGGTTGGACAATTTGGGAACGTTACCCGAGGCGCCTACTACACGGCCGATATTACACCAGAAATCGTCGGCGATGGTATCTACTCGCTGCGTATTCAAACAACTTCAACTAACGGTGCAGAATTCTACAGTAAAGATGCTGACAATAGTAATAAACCGCAACTGGTAATAACAGTTCTATAGGGGTGGACATGTTTAAGAATAGAAAACTTTTAGTCATCGTAATCGTAGTAATCTTAGCTGTTCTGGCGACGGTTCTGCTGATGCGCAACAACAACAAATCAAGCACCAGCTCAACCGAGCCGGTTGATACTCAACCTACTGCATACGTGAGTATTACCGACACAGGTTTTGTGCCAGCTACGCTTAAAGTCAAGTCAGGTAGTAATGTGGTATGGACCAACAACGGCGCAAACGGGCACTGGGTTATCACCGGCCCCCACTCCTCGCACGACAGCCTTAAGGGTCTCGACTCAAAAGCCAAGTTACCAAGCAACGGCACGTACACCTATCAGTTTACGACTGCTGGCACATACAACTACCATGACGAAACAGATCCTACCCGTAACGGTACGATTATTGTCGAATAGACCTTAGTCACGTAATCTTTACTTTTGGCAATTCATCCCACACCGAAACATAGCGCGGGCTTCGTAGCTGGTGTTTAGGCTGCCAGGACTTGGCTAGGCTCTCTGCAGCGTAATGGACGGTACGTTTGCCGTATCGTGCATTAAGACGGTCTACAGCGGCCATACGTGCCTCAGAACGGCTAAACTGGTCGACGCTGACCTGCCCAAGTAGGTCGGTTTGTAGTTGCCCGGCCGGCACAAAGTCGTGAAGCCAGATACCGGCGCGGTGATACCACTGACCTTTCTCGTATAGACGAGCGAGGATATCGGTCAAAACCCCCAGTATAAGCCCGGCGTCAGCCGTGGGGGTAGTAAATTCTACGGTTCTGCTCCACTGTCGATAGCCCGGTTTATGGCGGTTTGTCATTAAAAATATACAAGCTCGTCGCGTTAGTTGTTGTTCGCGACGCAAACGATAGGTCGCCTGACTCACAAAGTCAGCCACCGCTGCCTCTAACACATGCATTTCTGTGGTGTCTTCACCAAATGTCCGAGTACGAGCAATGCTCTTGCGCAAGGTGCGTTCTTTCTCGAGAGGATAACACGATACTCCGTTGAGCTCGGCTACCATTTGACGGCCTCGAATGCCCATCAGCTGCTGGGCTCGTTGCGGCCGCAGTTGACTGAGTTGCCAGGCGGTTGCGACACCTTCGGCGCGCCACTGCGGCGCTCCCCGCCAACCAACCCCCCAGACATCTTCTACCGGGAATTTCTCTAGATGTGGTTGCACTAGTTCGGTCTGGGTTAGATCCAGTACCCCATCGAGCTGAGGGTCTTTCTTAGCGATGTCACTAGCAACTTTAGCCAGGGTTTTAGAGGGCGCAATGCCGATTGATACCGGTACACCAACCCACTTGTAGATCCGTTCCCGTACCATTCTGCCCCACTCGCGGTAGTCGGTAATAGCCAGTTCACTGAGGTCCAGAAATGATTCGTCAACCGAATATACTTCGGTGCGCGGCGTTATGCTGGTCAAGATATGAGTGATTCTTTTGCTGAGGTCGCCATACAACTCAAAATTGGCGCTAAACTGCACGACGTGATTGTCCTTAAAAACTTGCCGATACTTAAAGGCTGGCGCACCCATGGGTATACCGAGCGCCTTGGCTTCGTTACTGCGCGCCACGGCACAACCATCGTTGCTGGAGAGCACCACCACAGGCTTGCCCTCGAGGTCTGGCCGAAATACCCGCTCACAACTCACAAAGAAGTTATTACAATCAACCAAAGCAAAAATTGGCTGTTTCATTGGGTAACTCGGGCAATCTGCCGGAAGCGGTGTATGACAGCGGTGACTACACCCCAGACTTCACTACCCTCCGGTACCTGGTGACGCATACTGAGAGCGAACACATCTTGGTTAATCCAGACTACGCGGTCGTTCTTTTTGGGCGCGAGTACGCGGTCGATGATGGCCACGTCGCCATCGAAGATGCC
This sequence comes from uncultured Candidatus Saccharibacteria bacterium, assembly GCA_964494415.1. GTDB lineage: Bacteria > Patescibacteriota > Saccharimonadia > Saccharimonadales > OMJO01 > CAZBRC01. The sequence goes on along the minus strand of CAZBRC010000037.1, from coordinate 2,043 downwards.
TTCGTCATTCCACTGTGAGCCCTCTATTGCCATGCAAAAAGTGGCCGAGGGGTGCTCGATTAATAAACGGTTCAGATCCAGGCTTTCAAGGGAGCTGTCTAGGGCGGGATTGGGAAAGCCGGCGTGCACCGACACGCCATCAAAATCAGCACTGGTATTGGTTCGAGTCTCCTTTGCCATAGGTCTATTTTAGCAAGCCCTGATTCCGCTCGTGTCTATATGCGTATAACGGAGTAAAATGTCTGGCAGTAAACAAGGACATGTTATGGCAGAGTTTTGTGAAGATTGCCCTATCAAAGGCGATTGCACTCAAGATATCGTAGCTGTGTACACGATGATAAGTCAGACAGAAGCGGTTATTTCGGATGACCGTACATCTGCACGACTAACCTGTGTGGACGGTGAACCATTGGGGCCAACCAAGATCCAAGCCCGCTACGTGGATGAGGCTGGACGACTTTCTAGAATGGTGGAGGTGGAAGGTATTTCCGGGGGAGATGCAAAGGATAATGCGGTGCAATTCATCGACAGCCTTGCTGCCTGTCAGCGACCACGTGCTACGAAGTTCCTCGGCTTGGTGGTTAAGCGGGTCTGCGGTGCTGCCACCGACTAGTCACCTATTGCAGTCTGTCGAGAAAAGCTACCAGTTCTTTAGGGGTAACATCAGCCTTAATGATGTAGCCGTCGGCTTGTTTTTCGATTAAGGCTCGGTTTTCGTCGGTTTGATCTAGGTTAGTGGTGATAATAATTCGGGCGTGTAGTTTGGGCGTTTCTTTGGGGTCACGCAGGCGATGTAAGATTTCGGTACCCTTCAGCGATGGAATCATAATGTCTAACAAGATGATGTCATACTGGTCGGTTTGGGCTGCGGTTAGGCCTTTAGCGCCGTCATATTCTAGTGTGACGTCGTAGCCGGCTTTGGCTAAGGCGCGCATATAGAGCTCGCCGATAAAGTGCTCGTCTTCGATACACAATACCCGCTTGCCGCCGCCCGGTTTGGGCTGTGGGGTGATTGGGCTGTCTTTTTGGGGGACGATGATGTCGGATATGTTTCCCATGATATATTTCCCTGTTAATTCCGGTACAACGAGTGGTTTTTAATCCAGCCGTGGGCGCCCCGGACGATACCTTCATTATTAGCGTTTTTCAACTCTTCGGCAAGTTGGCTATAGGGTAAGAGAGTGAAGCCAAAGATACTGCCCTCACCTTCTTTAGATTTCACCCAAATTTCACCGCCTTGGGCATCCACAATTGCTTTACTCAGATACAAGCCGAGCCCGGTGCCTCCTACCTGGGCGCTTGAGCGGTGACTGCGGTAGAACTTCTCGAACAGATTCGGCATTACAGCGGTGGGAATGCCAATGCCAAAGTCTTGTACGGTGGTTTCGACCATACCGTCTTTGCGGACATGGGCATCAATAATAATGCGGCCGCCATCCTTGCTGTATTTGAGGGCGTTTTCGACCAGGTTGTTAATAACCTCTATCACGCTGACCTGGTCTACCGCCACAGTCGGAATGCTGGCGGCCATCCTAATTTCAACCGATTTGCCCTGTAGGCGGGCACGCAGCTGAAGCTCTTGCCCGGTCGCCTCTAAAATAGCGGGCCAATCACCTTCTGTCAGCTTAAGTGTCAGTTGATTCTGCTCCACCCTGGCTACGTTCATGATGTTGTTAAAGAAGGTGGCGAGTTGCTGAGCTGATACTTGCATCTTTTGCATGTAATCTGCCAGCTCGGGGTTCAGTTTGCCCTCTAACTCCTCTTCGAACACCTCAATATAACCGCGCAACATGGTGAGGGGTGTTCGTAGTTCGTGAACAGCAAGGGCGACAAAACCAACGTCTTGATCGTCTTGGTTGTACTGCTCGGTGCGGTCAAACATGGTAACGATGAATTCCGTACCACTCGGGTTGTCGCGGTTATAATAGGCGGCCATATCGCACTGACGAATGGTGCTGTCGGGTAGTCGCAACCGGACTCGCTGCCAATAGGCGGTATCGGTAGCCTTAGACTGCTGGCAGGCTTTAATCCAGGCTTCTAGCG
>CAZBRC010000036.1:0-8276 GCA_964494415.1 uncultured Candidatus Saccharibacteria bacterium | reverse complement strand
GCGACAGGTATTTTGCGCTTAGCTGACCTCAAAAGCAAAAACCCGACGGTGGTGCTAGAAAAAGTCCTCGATTTTCACCCAGATGGAGCAAATCAAATCCTCTACGCCACGGAGGCCGGCGCTCAAACCGGAAACGTGCTGGTTCGGCTGCGTGTAAATGCCTCCAATAGTGTGACCCTTCGTCAAATTAGCAAGAACAGTACGTATCTGTTAGACATGGCAAAATACGACAACCACTGGTATGTAATCTTTAGCGATTCAATAAGCCGTAAGGCCTATCTGTATAAAGATCCGCAAAGCTTCGTGCCAAAAAGCCAAAGCGACGCCCAGCTGCCAACAGCCTACCGAGCATTGCGGTTAGATGTTGATGCCGAGTTCGTGTCGTTCTCGACCAACGCGCAGTTTATTGCGCTCCAGGGTGGTAGTAAGTTTGCCGTCTACGACCTAGAAAACAATCGCCAATATCGTTACGATAGCCAACTTAAGTTACCAGCTGGTTATAAAGTGCCCTGGATGGACGGCCACCGCCTGACGGCCAGCAGTGACGGCGTGGTTGTGGTATTTGAGTATGATAATCAAAACCGTCAAATTCTGGTGTCTGGGGACGCCGGTATCGCCCCGTTTTTTGATCGCAATTACGAGGTGCTCTACACGATTGGCTCGTCAGCTGCGGTGGCCGGCCGACAAGCCCTTACTCGCTCTGACTTGGTCATCAAGTAACCACCTTGTTTAGCTGGACTTAATTAGAGAACCAATCCTTAATTCTTTGCCACAGTGACGTCGAGTTACTGGGTAGAATCCGTGGTGTGCCGGTTTCGCCCTTGGCAGTGCTGGCTGAGTTGGTTGCCGGGTCGGGGCTGATTTGCTCACCAATCACCACTAAACGGTTAAGGCTGGTGCCAGGAGGATCACAGGTTATGAGCGTAAAGGTTGCCGGCTTGTCGGTGTTATTAAGGACCGACAAATCGGTTGGCTTTACAACCTTCTTTTCATAAATCTTGTAGACGTAGCGTTTGCCGCCTTTCTCAAGCATAAATGTATCACCAATTTCCAAGCGGCGTAGTAACACAAAAGCAAACTTATATTTACCCTGATTGAGGATGTTATTGCTAGAGTGCCCAAAGATTACCCCGTTACCCAGCTGACCGGGATCGGGCGTCGTGGCATAGTGCACAACCCCGCGCTCGAGGGCGTCATCGATCGCTTTTTCGCTGATAGACGGCTCGTCGTAGACCACGGGTAGCTCAACATTAATCTTGGGAATAATAATCTTGGGGTCCGGACCCACCGCGGTAGAATTGGGATCTATGATGATGGGGGTGGCGCTAACTTCTCGGCTCGGTGAAATAAAGGGAGCTATAAAGCGTTCATTAAAGAAGCTAAATAGCAGGATGAACATGAACACCAGCCCAAATCCTAAGCCAAACAAGAGCGAGTGAGTGTTCTTTTTACGGCTGAGTTTGCGACGGCTTTGGACTTGATTGAGGAGCTGTCGTTTTATTTCGCTGGCTGTTTGTGGCTCGTTGTTGGAGGGACCGGGTGTGTCGACTTGGTTGGTGGCGGTTTGAGCTGGCGCAGCGGGTGTGGTGAGGGCCTGGATGCCGTTACCATGCATACTGTAAAACTCTTGCCAGACCTCATGCTTCTCGTCGTCTGGTAGTGCGAGATAGTAGTTATGCCAGGCTGTTTGAATCTCGGCCAGCGGCTTACCAGAGCGACTGAGCTCATACATGAACTTTTGGTGTTTTGAGTGGTGAACCCCGGGTTGTACGGCCTCAGCTAGCTCTTGTTTGGCGGCCGGTTCTTTGGTGTAGAGTTGGGCAATTTTTTGTCGAATGATATTGGCCGCCTGGTCAGTATCAGGAGGTTGGCCGGCTGCTGGGGAGTGTGGTGATTGATTCGGAGTTGTCATAAACAAGTTTCTATAGCAATTATAACCGATTATGCTCTGTCATTCTTACAAGATATAGTACAATTATGCAACAGAGGTCGCACTGCGGCCGACCCGGGCGAGTGGCGGAACTGGTATACGCGCACGACTCAAAATCGTGTTCCTTACGGATTGAGGGTTCGATTCCCTCCTCGCCCACCAATTATCACCGATGGGCAAAATTAAGATAACGTAATGAGGCGACGAATATGGACGCAATTACTCCCGAACGCGTACAGGCAGCATTTGATGCGGCAGCAGCCTGCCAAGGCGCAGATGATTGTAAATTGATGGGTCAAGCAATGTGTGAACTGGCCCGTTTTGATAACCTACAAACCGTGTTAAATCAAACGGGACGCGTCACCTTTTTAGCTCCACCAGAGGGTGCTTGCCCAAATCAGGATCAGCTTTTTTGCCAAGAGCGCACCGAGCAAACAGCACAAGATCTCTAGCTATAGACGCCAATAATCGCGGTTGAAATTGCTTCAAAGGTGGTGTTTGGGTTTTGCAGCCACCAGACGCTGGTGTGAGCGGCAGTCTGTAAACGCCACCGGTCAGTATCAGATTTGAGTTTAGTGGTACTAATCTGCCCGCTTACGGCAACTATAAGATTAAACTCCTGCTTGACCACGATACAAAAAGGATATGTCATGGTCAGCTCGTGTAGAAGATCGAGAAGTTTTAAGAGTGGCATATCAAAGGTGGCCGCTGTTGGCCACTTAAGAGCTGTCAGTAGGCGTTGTAGCTGAGCGACGGTCAGAATCAGTGTGGTGTTGGGTCTTGTTTGAGCGGTGTCTGGCGTGGCAGTAACGTAATCGACAGCATCTTTTACTAGGGTGACTTGCCCGTGATATTTCTGTAGGAACGATTCAATTAACACCGCTGTTTCGCTGTTGCGGCCTAGGTCACCGGCCAAAATGACACCGTTGGACCAGGCGGCGTGTTCTAGGAGGTCAGCCAGTGCTTGTTTGGCAAAACTGCCGCTCGGGGTGCTGGGTGCGTACTCGCCGTGCTCAATCATACGGCCGACAGTTTTTTGCAAGCTGCTCGGTAGTAAAACCCGGATGCTGCCCGCACCGGCCAGTTGGGCGGCTTGATAGACTTCGGCCGGTGCGGAAAGTCCATGTAAATTGCCGCCGACCACCAGTAGTTTTCCGGCGAAAGCCCGATTCTCGGGGCGACTCCATAATAAATCCGGAAACAACGGCTGGTCGGCGGTCTGCTTATGCCAATAAGAGTGTTCCATACTATCTGTCTACCGCTAAAATCCAGTAACTTCCGTCACCGAATGCTCAACCAGTACATCGCCCTTACCAAGCGTAAATCTGGCCTTCACTTTTTTACCCTCAAGAATCTGGGGCAACCAATACGGGTCGTCTGGCCACATGTTTTCATACGGTATTTTGCTTTCGCTAAACCAGCGCGGCGCCATTTCTTCTGTTTCTTGAGGTTCACCCTTCCACGACCCAGTTGTAAACACGTGTACATGCAGACGTTCCCGTTTCCCTAAATGCTCTTCATCGAACACTATCTCGGCGGCTTTCACGAGCATTGATGGTGTAACGTTTATTTCTTCCTGGCATTCTCGTATTGCGGCAGATTCAATAGTCTCGCCATCCTCGAGTTTTCCACCAACACCGTTCCAACGTCCGGCACCAAATCCTCGCTTCTTCATTGCTAGTAGCACCTTCCGGTCTTTGGTGAGAAACAGTACGGTAAATTGTTTCATACTCTCAGAAGTTTATTTCGATGCTGATTGGGCAGTGGTCGGAGCCCATTTGGTCGGGGTGAATCTGTGCGGCCATCAACTTAGGCCGTAAAGCTTTGCTAATTAAGAAGTAATCGATGCGCCAGCCGACGTTGCGAGCACGAGCGTTAGCAAAATGACTCCACCAGGTGTAGTAGCCGTTGCCTTGCTTAAACTCTCGAAACGTATCTACAAAACCAGCCGCCACCCAGTCATCAAAACCACCGCGTTCTTCTGCTGTAAAACCCTTTTTGCCAACGTTGGGCTTGGGGTTGGCTAGGTCGTCCTCGGTATGGGCCACGTTCATGTCGCCGCAATAAATAACTGGTTTTTTCTTTTGCAAGTCGGCACAGTAAGCGATCATGGCTTGATCCCACTGTTGCCGCAACGGAATGCGCGTTAAATCGTCTTTGGCGTTGGGAGTGTAGGCGGTCACTACATAAAAGTCCGCAAACTCGGCAGCAATCACCCGGCCTTCGTCATTACTGTGTCCATAGCCGTCGGCCACCAGGCCGTGGGCTTTGGCAAACTTTTCTGGGATATCATTTATTACGGCCAACGGCTTTACTTTGGTAAAAATCGCCGTACCGCTGTAACCCTTTTTGGTTCGCGATGAATTCCAGTATTCTTCGTAGCCGGTCAGGTCAATTTCGGCCTGTCCTTGCTCGGCTTTTGTCTCTTGCAAACACAATATGTCCGGCTGGTGCTTAGTCATAAATTCCGGAAAACTACCTTTGCGCACTACGGCCCTGATGCCATTAATATTCCACGAATAAATCTTCATACTGGTCATTATAAACTACTCTGCACATCAGTCAGCACCCACCGCTAGAGGAAAATGCTTATGCTTGCTATCACCCGCCCGATTGCTACAATAGCTGCCAGTATGTCTGACTTTGATGCCGACCATGAACTTGAACGAGTAGTCGTTTTAAAACAATCAGGCGAACTATTAAATGAAGGTGCTCGGCGGCACCTTGATGGAAATTTTGAAGATTTAACTCCTATAATTTTTACTCCTGAGGGCATTACTACCAACGGAAATAAAATAGCTACACTTGCCCGTAAGGCAGATAGTTTAAGTATTTCGGGTATAGTCGTGGTGTCTGGTGCTGGCAATATAGCTCGTGGCCAAACACTTAAAGATGTTAATGTTGCCGGTGATGATGCTGATGGCATCGGTCGAGCGGCCACGATTTTGAATGTTGCAGTTATAAATAATGCACTTCGAAACAGAAAAATTGAAGCGAAAACGTTCATTGCTGCATCCATGCAGTTTGGGGATGCTAAGCTCGGTGTGTATCAACCCTGGGAGGTAGAAGCTGCAGTTGAGGCCATGGAAGAGGGCGCAGTTGTATTAGTTGCCGGTGGTACCGGCGAAGACAATGTTACCTCAGATTATGCGGTGGTGCGATATGGCCATATACTTAGCAGTTTCTTTGACGAACACCGAGCACACCCACCAGTGGTGGAGGTTTTAAAAGGCACAAAACACGATGGTGTGTTCGAAGAAGATCCCGAGAAGAATGCCAACGCGCGGCAATTTTCGGTTATCTCTGCCGGCCAAATGCTTCGCGATAATTTGACGGCCATGGATGAAGCAAGCCTCGAATACTTACAGGCAAACGGCGGCAGCGTTCGGGTGTTCGCTGACAAAATCCATGATTTACCCCACGTCCTACATCCTTCTAATATAAATGGCGCTGGGGTGGGAACACTTGTTTTAGGTGAGGAAGTCGACGCTGTATTTGCCGACGAACTGTAAATATTTATTCGACGATTTCTAACTCATCGTCACGTAGGGCGGTAAACATTTCCTCAAGTTTTGTCATATCCTGTTTGGTTGGGATAGTAGTACCCGTACCAAAGCTATAGTCAGGGTATACGAGCGGTACGGCCACTCGAACTTCTGCAACCTCAATGGGGTACTCAGCGGACCCGTCCATCTGCCCAAAGCCTGCCAGGTAGCGAATATGTGCCAGTGGCAGCGGTTTTGAATCACTACTATTAGGTTCAACTAAACCTGCAACTACAATTCGCCCGTAATCCATACCCTTATAATATCTAGTGCCGTTTATACTTACCGTGTCTCCTTCTTGACGTTCTTCGCGATTAAATCTTTCTTGTACCCGATATACTCTTCCATTAAATTCAAATGGCTTTGATTGTACGTCAATTTGTATAAATCTACTTTGTGCCCTGTTATGGCTTTCTACAAAATCAAGCAAGGATTTTCGTTCGGTAGGTTTAAATTGCATGTCCACTAAGAGCCTGTTCATTTCCACGACGTCCATTTTGCCCGGTATAGTATATGCAATTTCTGCGGTGCGTTCTGTTGCGACTAGCTGTCGAACTGCTGAATCAGCCAACGTTGCCAACGCTGTGGCATTAAAGTTTTGCCTCATGATCCAATTAGCAGAGCGCTTATGTTCCTTAACGGCAGCATCATAGGTGGCTTCAAATGTCGGGCGTGTCAAGATTATTCTCCATTATAAGTTGAAGCAGATGCAACAAGCACCGCTACAGTTTCTATGTAAGGTGAGGACCAGAGGCGCCCACCAAAACAGTATTTGACATAAAGTATATTATATACCAAAACAGAGAAAATGCAAAGGTTTATTATGTACGTATGTTACATATTGCAGATCAGTCAAGGGTGAGCGTAGAAGCCTTCGATGAGGTCAGGGCCAGAGCACTAACAATGTGTGGTTTGGCTGGTGTGAGTTACCGTGATAGCCACTGGGATATGGACTTTACGTTGGTTCGTGTCCAGCAGCCAGAGCATGGGGTATTTCTTAATCTTTTAACCAGACTACGGGTTGCCTGCGACGTGGGTTCCAGATTATTTCAGGAGAGACTTCGGGTTGAGAGATCACACTACGGCATTGGTCTGGAGGGAGAGCAGTTGTTATTTGGCCAAATAACTACCTTCACCGTAATGGAAGGGGCCGTCAAGTATGCTCACCAAAGAACGGGGATGTCATTAGCAACGCAGAAGATTCCTGAAGCTGCGCCTGTTGACGACGACGCCCACCGAATTGACTTTGCCGACTGGGAGTATGAAGTGCGTGGTGATTGTGTAATTGACGATGAATCATGCGCACTGTTGATGCGCGACCTAGCTCATATCGCCGCCATCGAGTAGAAAATATTAATACGCCTAACCTATGAAACGAAAACAAGTGTAGAAATAGGGCTGAATGTGACCGTTGCTAGGTCGTCGGCAGCAAATCGTAAAAATTCATTCCCTTCCGCGTCAATAGCGCCCAATGATACACAGGAGCCCAAGGTGTCACAATCGTACAATTTGGTAGTTTCCTGAATGCCCATAATAGCGATGTTGCCCTTTCCTAATTTTTGAATATAGATGTCATTCTTAGGGTCAAGAGCGACAACAGTGTGGTGCATAGATAAAGCTGAGTCATCTTCAACCAACTTTCCCATAATTGTTGGTTCAAAGACACGAGTTACATTGGGCGCGGACCCCAATGGACTGACCTGTCTGTAAAAGCCAGTGATCCTAAACGGAAAGGCACGTACAGCAAATGTATCAGGATTTACTGTACCTCCGCTCAAAGCTGTGCCAAAAATCAGACAATCCATTGGTATTGCTTGCGGTCCCTCAATCAACTGTCTGACAGCGAACAAAGCTGGGATGAGCCTGTGAATAATCTCCGGCGGCAGGTCAATTACTGAGCCATCAATTGTAATCTGATCTGTGAAAAGTTCTGGGCTATTGGGTAATGAGCGTAACACAGCTGCCTCAAAAGTTCCCCCAGTTACATGATTTACTCCATTTCTGTTTTCAAATTCTAGTGCTTTTGTCATGGTGTCGGGTTAAGGGATTTTGTTACGGCTGACTCATTAACCACAATGGGCGCCTCCCCCGTTAGTGCGGCCTCGCGGTCGATTTGAGCGGTAAGTTTATAGAACAAATATGGCGTGTCTGCAACAGGTGGAAAATCGTCAAATACTGCCTCAAGTGGTTTTTCGCCATGAAGTCCGTAGGTATTTCCTTTTTTTCTTACACCCACATTTTCTTCACCAACCACTTTAACCACAGTGTTGACCGCACCTAAGCGTATCCACCCCGTAGAAAAGGTGTCAGTACGCTCATCTGCTTCTACGGCATATCGAAAAGCAGCCCGTAGCAGCCGGGTTCCTATCCCATTTCCCTCTAGTGTTTTGTCGCCTAAACTTAAAAAATCACAAAAAAGTATGTTACGGGCTTCTCCCAGACCGGAATAAAAACTTCCCCCAGTAATAAATGGTAGTGCAATTGAAAAGTCGTCACTGAAAACACTTCCATTATATTCTGTCAGCGTTGCTTGAACGGGGCTGGCATGGATGATCTTCAATTTATCTTCTACGGGTACGCTTGGGTCTTTATCAACTGACAAAAGATCGCTTGGTGCCCAAATATCACGTAGCATAAACAAATAATACAATAAAAGGCAAAATAATCAATAATGGCTATTGGCTTTGGCGGAGAGAGAGGGATTCGAACCCTCGGTACGCGTTGCCGCGCACACACGCTTTCCAAGCGTGCTCCTTCAACCACTCGGACACCTCTCCATAACACCACACAGGCCGTAGCTT
>CAZBRC010000035.1:0-8775 GCA_964494415.1 uncultured Candidatus Saccharibacteria bacterium | reverse complement strand
GGCACCCAACCTGTCACCAGTTCAGTTACATAACGCTGCCACCATAATGCGGCTCGTATCCTTTAACCCGCTGCTTTTCATGATTACCGGGGTGCTCACCAGCGTGCAACAAACCTACGGACGGTTTTTCTTTTTTGCCGTTGGCCCGATTATCTATAACACCTGTATCATCATCAGCGCTTTCTTATTTAGGAACAATATCGGTCTAATCGGATTAGGCATTGGCGCCCTGGCCGGTGCTATTTGTCAGATTCTGTTTGTCTGTCTAGGTCTGGGTGGTCTGCATTTTCGTTACCAACCAGTTATAAACTGGAATAACATCAACTTCTTACGCGTCTTGCGACAACTGCCGCCACGCGCCGTTGACCAAGGCATCGACGCCATTAACAGTATCGTTGAGACGAACCGGGCGCGGAAGCTGGGCGAAGGCTATGTATCGTATTATGAAAACGCCTATATTCTGCACACCGCACCTGTGCTGTTACTTGGGACTGCTATTTCGACAGCTGCCTTCCCGCGTTTAAGCGAACGCTTAGCCCAGCATCGCACCGATCTGTTTCATCGTGACTTTGACCGCATCCTTCGATTGATGATCTGGACAACTCTGCCGGTTGTGGTGATAAGTTACTTTTGTCGTGGTTATTTAGCGCGCTTAATCTTTAAGACTGGCTCACCAGAAATCGCTTTGCTATTTGGGCTGCTGACAATCGCCATTTTGTTTCGGGTTATTTACACGCTGTTTTCTCGCTACTTCTACGCTCACAAAGACACGGTTACGCCTCTGTTAGTGTCATTATTTGCGATTGGGCTGAACATCGTTTTGGCGTTTTCGCTGGCCCGACCGTCATCGTACGGTGCAGCTGGTCTAGCTATCGCCCAGGCCATTGTGGCGGCATCAGAAGTTGGTATACTCTTGGTCGTTATGCTGTTCCGCGATCCCCATCTGTTTAGTAAGGCGTTCCTAAAAAGCCTCGTCAAGATACTGTCAGTCACTGGCTTTACTGTTCTGACTGCCTTCACCCTGATTTCATTATTGCCACTTGGTCTGTACGACCGTGGTTTCTTTGAGCTGGGTGTTAAGCTGGCGACGATTGCCGGGATTACTCTGTTTGTACACGTGTTCTTTTCATGGTTATTTGGATTGGAAGAAGCCACCATTGTGGTGCGACGCGCCAAGCGTCTTATTTTGCGACCGGTTAAAATATAGTTATGAAACAAGATCATATCCGGAATTTCTGTATTATTGCCCATATTGACCACGGCAAGTCCACCCTGGCTGATCGGCTATTAGAGCTGACAGGGACTGTCGAAAAGCGCCAGATGAAAAACCAATTACTGGACCGGATGGACTTGGAGCGTGAGAAGGGTATTACTATCAAGCTGCAACCGGTGCGCATGGATTATAAAGGCTATCAGCTGAACCTTATCGACACACCCGGGCACGTTGATTTCAGCTACGAAGTGTCGCGTAGTTTAGAGGCCTGCGAAGGAGCAATTTTAGTTGTCGATGCCACCCAAGGTATTCAGGCTCAAACCTTGGCGAATGTTTACTTGGCTATGGAAGCGGATTTAACAATTTTACCGGTGCTCAACAAGATTGATTTACCAGCCGCCGATGTTGATCGCGTTAGTAATGAAGTGATTGCTCTCCTGGGTTGCCAAGCCGATGACATCCTGCATATTTCGGCCAAGACCGGCCAGGGAGTTGATGCTGTACTTGATGCTATTGTGGCAGAAGTACCCCAGCCAAAGGGTGATCCAGCTGCCGCTACTCGGGCTTTGATTTTTGACAGCTATTACGATGATTACCGTGGAGTCATTTTGTACACTCGTGTGGTCGATGGCCACATTAATAAAAACAGTGGTATCAGGATGATGGCCACTCACGCGCCTGGCTTAGCGTTAGAAGTCGGAGCACTCAAACCGGACATGACAGCTCTATCGACTATTTCGACTGGAGAAATTGGCTATGTGGTTACCAACCTCAAGAGTACACGCGAAGCCAAGGTTGGTGACACCATCACGCTTGACGGCCAGGCTGCCAACCAGCCGCTCCCAGGCTATAAAGACGTCAAGCCCTTTGTGTATGCTGGCTTCTTTCCAGACAGCAACGAAAATTACCAGGTTCTAAAAGAAGCGATCGAAAAACTGAGCCTCAGTGATTCTGCCTTGCAGTTTGAGCCAGAGAACTCGCCAGTGTTGGGTTTTGGTGTTCGGGTCGGCTTTTTAGGGCTACTCCATATGGAAATTGTGCGGGAGCGTTTAGAGCGGGAATATGGATTAGAACTGATTATCACCAATCCATCGACCGACTATCATATTAAGTTGCTCAGTGGAGAGCAAGAAATTATCAAAAGTGCCGCCAGCCTGCCAGACGTGGCAGCTATCGAGGAGATTCGTGAACCTTGGATTAAAGGGGAAGTCGTTTGCCCCAAAGAGTTTGTTGGAGCGGTCATTCAACTAATTTCTGGGAAAAGGGGGCTGCAGAAGAACTTGTCGTACGTTGATGCCCAATTAGCAGTCGTGACGTTTGAGGCTCCGCTGGCAAACTTGTTAACCGATTTTTATGATCAACTTAAAACGGTTACCAGTGGATATGGGTCATTCAACTATGAATTAGCAGACTATCGGGCGGAGGATTTGGTTAAACTTGATTTTTATGTGGCTGGCGAGCGCGTCGACGCTTTGAGTATTATGGTGCACCGCAGCGAAGCCCAGAGCTTAGGACGAGACACGGTAGGAAAACTAAAAGAAGTCATACCACGGCAGCAGTTCAAAGTTAGTCTACAAGCTGCCATTGGCGGTAAGTTTATTGCCCGCGAAGATTTAAGCAGTTTTCGAAAAGACGTTACCACTGGCTTATACGGCGGGGATGTCTCTCGTAAAAAGAAGGTCCTTGCCAAGCAAAAGCGCGGCAAGGCCCGCATGAAACGCTTCGGAAAAGTCGACATCCCCGCCGAAGCCTTTACCGTTTTACTTAAGCGTGACTAACAGGGAGAGTGAGTGGCTCGCTTGCAAATCTCCAATAAAGATATTACGATAGTTTTCATTGATGAAGACTCCCGAGGCGGCAACGACTTTAGAGAAACCTGAGTTTTTAGAACGTGTTCGCCAAGCACGACAAGCCTATGAACCAAGCCCTAAGACACTCGGCCGGATTGCTCAGGTCCGATTAATTACTATTTCGGGGCCAACCGGTGTGGGGAAGGATACCGTCCGCCGCAAACTAGCTCTTCCGCGGGTTGTCAGTGACACTATTCGGCCGCGCCGAATTGATAATGGTTCTAGTGAGCAACATGGTGTTGATTACTTTTTTAGGGGCGAAACAGGCGAAGATTTGGCCGGCCTGTGGCGACAAATAGTACAGGGCAAATTTGTACAGATGGAGATGGGGCCACACAAGCAGAGTTTTTATGGAACACGCGCCAAATCGTATCAACCTGGGCGGGCGCAAGTACTGGATGTCATGGCCTATCAGTTGCCTCATCTACGAACACTGCCATTCGGTGAGCATATCGAGAGGGGTACCATACAAAGTTTTTACTTAGTGCCACAAACAGCCGAACGCTGGATAGGCCGGTTCGAGAATCGCGGCAAGGCATCACCGCTAACGTCCGAAGATGTCAGAGCTCGTTTTACCGAAGCCCGCGACTCGCTGGGGCTCGCAGTAGAAGATGACAATCTTCAATTTATCATCAACGAAGATGTGCGCTGGGCTGTAGATGACATGCGCCGTATCATTGCGGGGGATGGTATTGACCCAGCTCGTCTCGACAGAGGGCGATCTATTGCTGCCTCAATGCTCGAGTATGTCAGTGCTGAACTAGTTACGGCTTAGTGCCAGCTGGCCAAGATTATACCGTTAATTACCAGTACGACTAAAAAATAACCGGTGTTAATAGCCCAAAGTTTTTTGCGGGTACCGGCAAAGACCGCATTAACACCTTGGGGAATCGCCACAAAAGCGAGCCAGGCCCACAAGGCGGTAAAGATTCCTACCGAAACACTGCCATAGGTTGGGTAAAAGGCAGCTACATACGTAACGAAATGGAGCATTACAAAGGCTTGCAAAAAAGCCCCCAGAGTCGTTATTACATAGCCTTTGCCACCATCACCCATGTCTTCCATTTTTCGGCCGGTCAGTTTTGACCACGGCTTTGCAAATAACGCCGGCGAATACCAGACAAAACCTACGACCATATTTACTAACGTTGCTACTAACAGAGCCCACACATTAACATCTACGCTTGGCATAATGCCTCCTTGCATATTGTTTAGTACTCTACCTATCTAACGCCCCTGATATGCAAAAATCAAGTTGTTTCAGCCCGGCGGGCGAGCTGAGTAAGGATGGCGTGGGTTATTTGTTCGGGCGTATGGTTGCCCTCTACCTCAATGACTAAGCCAAGATCGCGATAGAATTCAATTGCTGGCATCGTTTTGTTACGAAACTCTGCCAGCCGCGTGTCAATTTTGTGTAAATCATCATCAACGCGCGGGCCCCTGTCGGTTAATTTTTGGGCAGCTTCCCAGCGCTGCCAGACTTCTTCTTCGAGCATATTTAAAAAGATTACAGCTTTAATCGGGTGCTTGGCTCGGTCGGTGGCAGCGATGATGGCTGGCTCTTCGCCGTGCCAACGACCAACCGCACTCAACATTAAGGGTTTATCCTTAAACTTGTTTGAGGCAAGGTATGGCAGGATGAGCTTGATATACTCCTCGGTCGGCGCCAAACGGCCCTGGTTACTCTCTTCCGTGATAGTGGCGGAAACAGACTGGGTACGCATAATCTCGCCGCCGCCAATAACCGGCGCATCAAGTAGTGCGCCAATCCGTTTCGCCTGAGTATCCTTACCAGCAAAAGGCAAGCCAAAGAAGTTGATTGACCCTGAACCAAGCCAGGTTTGTATTGTTTGTATCTGTTGTGTAACAACAGGGGGTTTCATGTATAGATTATCACATAAAAGTTGAGTATTAGCAATAGCGTTATTTACGATTTAGCGGTATTATATTTGCAATGAATAAAATCACTGCTTTTGTTGTATCAGTTCTTATGCTAATTGGGTTGGGGATGGTTCAACCGCTTGGAACAGTGCAAGCGGCGTGCGGAGTGAGTACAGATATGGGAACTGCCAGCTCAACCGTTGCGATTAGCCAAGCCGGCACATATAAGATGTGGTTCCGGATAAAACCGTCAAGCAGCACCAATAATGCCGCCTATGTTCAAGTAGACGGCGGGCAATGTTACAAAATTGGTGATAATACTGCACTGGCTGCAGGTAGTTGGGCGTGGGTTAACTATGGTCAAAACGGCACGACTCAAACCCCCATCACCCATACCTTTACAGCCGGAAACCATACATTAGCGTTGGTGGGCAGTGAGACGGGCGTGCAAGTCGACCGGACGATATTGCTTAGCAATTCAGATGGATGTACCCCAAGCAACCAAAAGAGTGGTACTACCAACCCCGGTGACAACTGTTTATCGACCAGCACCAGCAATAATCAGGGGAATACCTCGAATAACAGCGGTAGCGGAGCAGTGGTTGCGACTACCAAATCAGGAGAGCCGGTACGAGCTGCTGCCAATAACTCAACGGTTACTGGTGCCGTGGTATTTAATCCCGAAATCGTTAACGATAGTAGCGTGCAAAAAGTTGAGTATTACGAAGCCGGCAAACTTGTCTATACCAGCACAGAAATGCCTTTTCACCTAGACACCTCCGTTCTATCTGACGGCACCCATACCATTACCGAGAAAGTGATTTATAAAGACGGTCATGTCGAGGAGACTACATCTACTATTACGGTAGCCAATCAAGTGGCCGCTGCTGCAAAGAAAGCCAAGAAGACCAACTGGCTGGCGGTGGCAGTCGTTATGTTTGTGGTAATCGGTGGGCTAGCGGCTCTCATCTACTTTAACCCAACACTACACCAGTTTGTAGCCAATAAAATCTCGCGAATAACCGGCCGCGCCATTCGATTTTAAGAAGTAAAATCTGTAATTAGCACTCTTGACTCACGAGTGCTAGCTGGTTATACTAGCACTATACATAAGTGAGTGCTATGACTGATCGACAACAACAAATTCTCAGCGCAATCGTAGAGCAATACGCCGAAGTGGCCAGCCCGGTGGGTTCAAGCTTATTGGCTAAGGTGTTTGGGGTGTCTTCGGCCACTATTCGCGCCGAAATGGCCGAACTGGAGCGCATGGGTTACATTGGTCAACCGCACACCAGCGCTGGCCGAATCCCAACCGATAAGGGCTATCGATTTTATGTTAATCATTTAGACAGCAAAGAAGCCAGCAGTAAGGCTGAATCGCGGGGGGAACGCGCTCTAGCAGCTCGTGTTAATGATGGTGGTGCGCCAGAGCGTACCATTAGAAACGCCGTCGATACACTGGTAGAGCTAACCCACAATCTGGGGTTGGCTACGCTCGGTAATCAACTGTACATGAGTGGACTGAGCAATCTCTTTGGGCAGCCGGAGTTTATTGATGCCGGTCAGGTCCAGCAAGTTGCGAGGTTGCTGGACAATCTGGAGCCATGGCTCCGCGAGGCTGCTCCCAACGAACCATTGAGTGTTTACATTGGTGCCGAAAATCCGATTGGCCGGAGCGCCGGTTGCAGCTTAATTATTAGCAAATTCCGCAGTCCATATAGCGACCAAAGCTATATTGGCGTGTTGGGGCCAACCCGCCAGAGCTACCGCGATGTCATGAAGCTTGTGCAACATGCCGGTGCCGCGTTAGAGGAGGCGATGTATGAGTAAAAGTATTGGTAAAAAACCGACTGTCAAAGATTTAACAGAGGCATTGCAACGCGAGCGAGCCGATGCCGAGAACATTCGACGACGTCACAGTCAAGAGATCGTGGGGCTTAAGCAACACGTTAAAGCCAGTGTCGTTCAAGAGTTGTTACCGGTTATTGATAACTTCGAGCGTGCCCTTAAACACGTACCAGCCGACTTGGCAGGAAACGACTATGTTAAGGGCGTACAAGGAGTCGTCAAACAGTTCGAAGACACGCTCGAATCGATGGGTGTGGAACGTATAAAAACGGTGGGTGAAGTGTTTGATCCACAGCTGCACGAGGCTGTCAGCATGGAAGACGGTGACGGCACGGTTGAAGTTGTTTGCGAGGAGCTTCAACCCGGCTATCGTCTGGGCGACGACATCATCCGACACGCCATGGTCAAAGTAAAAATGGAGACCAAGTGATGTTAAAAGGAAAAAGAGGTGCAATTCTCTCTCAAACCTGTGAAGGTCCTGGTGAGTGTGCGCTTTCAGAATTATTGTCAGGTGCGCATACTGATGTAATCAGTGCCGACAAATTAAATGTTGACGGTGTATTTGATGCAAGGATAAAGCTCGCAGGAGTATCTGCGGCAAACCCCGAAGCAACTACCATAAAATATGGGGGAGCTGACGAAGAGACGCTGCAAATAGTTGAGCTGGTGCAGAGTTGCATAGACCGGATTAAGGCTGGCGATTGTTCTAAATACATTCTAAATACTGGTCAATACCAATCCAGTCTTGGAGCAATTTTAGCGTATGAAGAAGCAGTTACGGAAACCGCAATAACGATTACCCCAGAAAAGGAGGAATAATATGGGAAAAATTATTGGAATCGATTTAGGAACAACCAACAGTGCAATGGCAGTGATGCAGTCTGGTAAGCCAGAGATTATTGCCAACAGCGAAGGTGCTCGTACGACACCAAGTGTCGTAGCGGTAAACAAGAATGGTGAGCGACTGGTGGGGCAGGTGGCTCGTCGCCAGCAGGTTACGAACTCCAAAAACACCATCTACGAAGTTAAACGACTGATTGGCCGTCGCTGGGAAGACAAAGAAGTCCAGCGTGACATCAAGTTGATGGGTTACGAGATGGTTAAGAGTGGCAATAGCGTTAAGGTTAAGATGGGCGACAAAGAGTACAGCCCAGAGGAAATCAGCGCCATGGTGCTTGGCAAGCTCAAAGCCGACGCCGAAGCCTTTTTGGGCGGCAGCGTGACCGAAGCTGTCATCACCGTGCCAGCCTACTTTGACGATAGCCAACGACAGGCCACTAAGGACGCTGGTAAGATTGCCGGCTTAGAAGTTAAACGAATTATTAACGAACCAACCGCCGCTGCCTTGGCGTATGGTCTTGATAAAGGCAGCAAAAAAGATGAAAAAATCGCAGTGTTCGACCTTGGTGGGGGTACCTTTGATGTATCTATCCTCGAGTTGGGTGATGGAGTCTTTGAAGTTAAGAGTACTAACGGTGACACCCACCTAGGTGGTGCCGACTTTGACCGCCTACTAGTTAACTACTTTGCCGAAGAGTTCAAAAAAGAACACGGCTTGGACATTACCGACGACAAAGCAGCCATGCAACGACTGCGTGACGAAGCCGAAAAAGCCAAAATCGAGCTGAGTTCAACCAATGAAGTAAACATAAACCTACCATTCTTAACCGCCGACGCCGATGGCCCTAAACATTTTGAGCACAAACTAACCCGCGCCAAACTCGAGAGTTTGGTGGGTGACCTCATCGAAAAGACGGCTGACCCCTGCGAAAAAGCTCTTAAAGACGCTGGCCTCAAAGCCAGTGACATCGATGCTGTGGTACTGGTTGGGGGTATGACCCGTATGCCGTCCGTCCAAGAGAAGGTTAAGAAAATTTTTGGCAAAGAGCCTATGAAGGGTGTAAATCCTGACGAGGTTGTGGCCGTGGGTGCTGCTATTCAGGGTGGTGTACTCCAGGGTGATGTCAAAGATGTGTTGTTGCT
>CAZBRC010000034.1:0-8949 GCA_964494415.1 uncultured Candidatus Saccharibacteria bacterium | reverse complement strand
AAGCCACTGAAAGTATGAAGACAAACAGGTCTTACCATAGAATAGTTGCCTACAATTGAACCATCTATTCAATTGGGGGATGTTGCACAGTGACCTGCTCAAGCCGCATCAATAGCACCGAAAAAGCTGTGATTAATAGTGACGGTACACTAGCCAGTTGGCAGACCACCAACACACCCAATACTACACGTGGTGGCTTCTCGGCGTTCCAGTATAACGGTTACGTTTATGCGCTGGGTGGTTGTAATGCCACGGCTGTATCTACGGCATGTAGCACTGCATTAAATTCTGTGGAATACTCGCACATACAATCTGATGGATCCTTAGGTACTTGGGCAACTACCAGCTCATTTACTACTGGCCGTTGGCTACACTTCGCCACCAATAATGCGGGTTATGCCTATGTGGGCGGTGGAGTCGACACGTCTGGGAATGTCCTAAGTGACATGCAGTACGCTACTATAAATAACGATGGCACCCTTGGCACCTGGACAACAGATTACTATGTATTAGATAACGCCAGCACATCTGGTTTTGCGTATGGCGGTGCTTTTGTGAACAACGGGTTTATTTACGCAATTGCCAACAGTGGTGATGTAATCGCCGCTCCATTAAGTAATACTGGTGCGCTGAATGGAGAGTGGAATAAGAGTAGTAATTTTGCTTCATCTTCTGGCGGTGGATCGTTTGGGGGCTTGACCTGGTATAACGGCAAAGTCTATACCACCGGGGGTTCGTATATATTCAGTATATATAATACAGTCCAGTCGTTTAAACTACATAATTCGCCGCGGGTAGGCGTGTGGAGTCGGGCTATAGATACCGATGTTGATACCACGCCTAACAAAATATACTTTAGTGGTAGCAATACCAATAATCCGGGCGTGCCGGATTCGCAGGGATTGGGCGGGGTACAAATTAGCTATCGAAGTGTTTCACAGGACACCAACGTGGTGGGCAAAAGCACGGCCATTAACCCCAGTACTTCCAGTATTTTTGGTAACTTGTTTGGGTACACTGCCTACGATAGCAGCGGGGTAGCGATGGGCACGGCGCGTCTGTACTCCATTAGGGTGACTATTGACGAAACCTACTCGTCATCATTCCCAGACGGCAACCTTTCGTCGGGAGATTACTTCAGTGGCTACACATTCTGGTATCATCCCGGATCGGGCAAACGATTACGAGGCGGCCAAACGTTTACTGGTGAATCGCTGCAAAGCTTAGATACAACGCCTAACTAATAAATTACCAGGTCGTAAAATACGCGCCCATACCAACAGTGCCAAAAATTCTCTTTTTACCTAAGGTAGAGAACGCAAAGGGAAAGAAGAAAAGAGCATAAATAGCTAGCATTATAGTACCAGTCAAGAATGGTCTATTTAGGTGTACCTTTTAGATTTTGTTTCACTGAGGTCGGGCTTGGCGTGGCAAGAAGTTAATGATAGGCTACCTAGTAGATAGATGGTAAAACACAGCGAGGGTATACAGGCTTCATGAGCGCCAAAATTATTGCGGTTTTGAATCAGAAGGGCGGGGTTGGCAAAACTACCTCAGCTATAAACCTGGCCGCATTCTTAGTTAAGGCGGGTAAGAAGGTGTTGGTGGTGGATTTAGACCCACAAGGGAACGCAACCAGTGGTCTGGGGCTGGATAAGCAGGATATGGAAGTGACCACCTACGATGTGCTGCTGGATGCTACTAAAATGCCGGCTGCCATCAAGGAGTCGCATGTTCATGGGCTGAATATTGTGCCGGCCAACGCCAACTTGGCGGCGAGTGAGATTGAGTTGGCCCAGCAAGCCGACCGAGAGGGCAAGCTCAAGGCGGCGTTGGCCGGCCTCACCTATGATTACGTTCTTATAGATTGTCCACCAGCGCTGGGTTTGTTGACCGTTAATGCCCTGACCGCAGCCGATTATCTACTTATACCGGTGCAGGCCGAATACTACGCGTTGGAAGGCCTCGGTCAGCTATTGGCCGTCTTCCAAAGAGTAAAAGAAACCACCAATCCCCGGTTAGAGATTCTCGGGGTAGTGATTACGATGTTCGACAGCCGCAACAGTCTGGCTGCCCAAGTTAAAGATGAGCTCAGCAAACACTTTGGTGATAAGGTGTTTGACACGGTAGTGCCGCGCAATGTGCGGTTGGCAGAGGCTCCCAGCTACGGTTTGACCATTGTTGAGCACGATAAGTGGTCAAAGGGCGCACGGGCCTATAAGCAATTGGCTAAAGAGTTAGTGAAGCGACTCGATAATAACTAAGGGTGTGGAGTAAGGGGACGAGGTGAGTGCACAAAAAGGACTAGGTAAAGGCTTTGACACCCTGATGCCGACGGGCTTTGACACCTCATTACTACTGGATACCCACGATCGGGTGCAGAAGCTAACCATTCAAGACATCGTGGCTAACCCCGAACAACCGCGCCGAGTGTTTGACGAAGCGGCGCTCGCCGAGCTGGCGACGTCCATCAAGCACTACGGTGTGCTTCAGCCGATCATCGTCTCGCCTTACGAAAAAGGCTATCGCATTATCGCTGGCGAGCGCCGCTGGCGCGCCGCCCAATTGGCCGGCTTACAACAGTTACCAGCCATCGTCCGTGAGCCGAAAGACCTGGAGAACCTAGAGATTGCCCTGATTGAGAACGTTCAGCGAGTTGACCTCAACCCTATAGAGCAAGCAATTTCTATCGAGCGATTGCATCAACAGTTCAACATGACCTACACAGCCATCGCGGAGCGCATGGGTAAGGCAGTTTCAACCTTAAACAATCTCGTGCGTCTGTTGCAGTTGCCCGAACCAGCCCGCGAGGCGTTGGAAGCAGGCAAGATTAGTGAGGGTCACGCCCGAGCCATACTATCGTTAAAAGGGAATAGCACTGCTCAAGCCAATCTCTTAGAGGCTATCCTTAAAAACGGATGGTCGGTTCGTCAGGCCGAGCAATATGCCGTCAGCAACAAGCAAGGTCACCGTACTAACGAAGCCGCCACCAAGCGAGTGGCAGCTCAAACTCCAGAGACTAAAGCCCTTGGCAAACAACTGGGTCGGCCAGTAAGTTTACGGCGCACCGCCAAAGGCGGACGTCTAGAAATTCAGTTTAAGGACGACGACGATCTAACTAAGCTGATAGAGCAGCTGAAAACACGATAAAATAGCAGCCCAAACTACGGCAGTAACGGGGCAGGCGGGCTAACGGTAGCAGCAACTAAAGCTTTGGCGTAGCGGTACTCACCAGATGAATACTGCGGGCAACCGTTCATAAAGTTATAGCTGCCAGTAGCGGTTGGGCAGAGGTGTATGCCGTCTGGGGCACGAACGGTAATTTTGCGGGTTACCGCGTTACAGCCCATAGCGGTGGTTTCTGTGGCGAGACAGGACTTCTCCCAGATGAATTTACCCGAACTGGTGACCGCGTTACGGGGTGCCGCTGTGACACTGATGTTGTGATACTTAGCAGCCTCGGTTTTTATCATTGTGGTGAGTTGGCTTGAGTAGGTGGTAAGTGAAGGTGCTGCAAACGGTAGGGGGTAGACGACCAGTACCTTTACGCCGTTGGCGTTGGCCGATGCGAAAACATGGTTAAAGTCCGTTTTATATTTATTGAGCCATCCGGCTGATCCGTAGGGATAATTGATGCCATTGGCATCCTTCATACAGCTCGTAACTGAATTGCCCTGGGACTCAATCACCAAGACGCTTGGTTTGGTCGCCAGCTTAGCGTCAATCGCACTTAACCAGTCACACAAGGCATAGCCGGGGTAGGCGGAAACGTGGTATGTCCAGCCTTTCTTTTTACTGAATTGGCTGACCATGTGCCAGTATGATTCGTACATAATTGAGTCACCGAAAAACTCCGCGTGAGCTGGAGTGGGGATAGCGACCGCCTGAGCTGGTTGAGGGCGTACTATAGTCATGCCAGCCACGGCGTAAACAGCTGCAATCGCAACAATAGCAGTAAATTTGGTTCGACGGAACACCGTAGAAATACTCATAATTTACTTGTATTATAACACAAAATCACGTTTACGCTACCCAACTGCCTTAAAATCGCTGGGCTTGGTTGATGGGGAAGATACGGAAACTCAATTTACCGACAATGTCATCACTGCTAATTGGCCCAAAAGAGCGCGAATCTAAGGAGTTGGCGCGGTTATCGCCACTGACAAAGACCTCATTTTGACCGACGGTAACATCAACACTACCAGGGGTTTCTTTTATAACTGAAGACCAGGCTACGTTGACATCAGGGTCGAAGCCATCAGGGTGTTGCTTGTTATATATGATGTAACGGCCGTCTTTGATGGTTACTCGGTCGCCAGGTAGCCCGATAACGCGCTTAATAAGTTGTTTGTCGCCACCGCCATTAAATTCGGTCAGACCGTGTTTAACAAAGATGATGACGTCGCCACGATGGGGTATATATGGATGGCCAGAAATCCGAGCCATGGTTTTAGGGATCTTATCCACAATCAGGCGATCTTGATTCTGTAATGTGGTTTCCATTGAGGGGCCGTCGACCTCATAGGACTGAAAGACAAAACTGATTAAAAGGAGGGCGACAATGGGGGCGGCGACTATGATTAAAATAGTTGAGATGACGCCGCGCCAGCCCTCACTTTTATCTGGCGGACCGCCGATATGAGCATTTTCTGACACGTCTGGCGTCTGATCGGGACGACTCGGCGGCGTGATTTGTGGTATCATAGGTTCTTGCATGTTTCGGCCTTCACTATAACCTATATCCCGCCATCATGCACATGGTTTACGAGACCCAACCATAAACGGTATACTTTGTTTTAAGCATTCATGGATAACTTCAAAAACCGCAAAACTTCCAACCCAAGAGCGTCCAGTGTCGACGGTTTTGTTGGAGGCGCCTCCAGTCGTAAAAGCCCAGCTAAGTCCTCACAAGTTGGCAGCTTTAAGCGCAAGGAAGGCTTTCACAGTGCCGAGCGCGGCTCGGTTGGCTTTAGTACACGACAAATGAGCACTGCCACCGCTGGTGCCAGTGCTGCCCGGCAGCCCAACCGAGCCGCCGATGGCAGCATTGCCTTATCAATGCCGAACACCGTGCCACCAAAGGCCAAGGGTCGTAAGGCTCGAAAGGCTCGTCGAAAGGCAAAGCGGGCTAGCTGGAGTCCGCGTAAACGCTTCCTAATGCGAGCCGGCAAAATAGCCTTCATTATCATTGTGTTGGTGTCGATGTTCCTCGGCTACAAATTTGTCCGTAACACCTCTAAAGTCTTCCAGGGTAACGTCTTTGGTCTCTTCCAAGAAGATAAGCTACGCGGTGAGGACCAAGGCAGGGTAACAATTTTGCTGGCTGGAAACTCTGTCGATGACCCTGGTCACGGCGGCGCTGAGCTAACTGACTCAATTATGCTGATTAGCTTAGATACTAAGAACAACACTGCCTATATGATGAGTATCCCGCGCGACCTCTGGGTGACCTATGGACCAACCGATTGTTCTGTCGGTTATTCGGGCAAGATTAATGCCACTTACGTATGTGGTGAGGAGACCAAGTTCAGCGAAGCCGGCTACCCGCCAGGTGGCATGGGATTGTTGGCAAAAAATATCGAAAATAACTTCGGCGTTGATATAAATTACTACGCACGCATCAATTACACTGCTTTTAAAGACGCGGTTAACGCCGTAGGTGGTATAGATGTAACGATTAAGAGTGAGGACCCACGGGGTCTGTACGACGCAAACATTGCTAAAGTGGACGGTGGACCGCTCAAATTAACTAACGGGCCGCAGCACCTGAATGGACAGACAGCCCTAAACTTGGCTCGTGCCCGCGGTGATACCATTAGTTATGGCTTCTCACGCAGCGACTACACCCGCACCGAGCACCAACGACAGATGTTACTTGCCCTCAAAGACAAGGCGCTCAGCGTTGGTGTACTCAGTAACCCAGCAAAAATCAGTAGTTTGTTTGACGCTGCCGGTAATAATGTCGAGACTGACTTTAAAACCAGTGAAATTCGTCGCCTGTACACCCTGAGCAAGCAAATCAGCAACAATAACATCCAGTCGATTGGTTTGGCTGACGACAATGTGAGCCTGGTACAAAGCTTCACGGCACCCAATGGCACCAGCGCAGTTCGGCCAGTCGCCGGGGTTACTGATTTTAGTTTTATCAAGGCGTACATCAAGCGTATCAGTAGTAGCGATCCGGTTGCCAAAGAGGGTGCCACAGTGGTCATTCTTAACGGTAGCGACATTGATGGGCTGGCGGCTAAGAATTCACAGACTTTGGCAGACAAGGGGCTTGTGGTTAAGTCAACCGGAACAGCCACCAAAAACCGGGCAACCACCACTGTTGTGGCGCTGAATAATAACACCAAAACCGCCACCAAGACGTATCTGGAGCAAAAATACAAAACGACAGTAACCACCGATGTTACTGCCAACCCAGAGGCCAAGTATTATAGCGCGGACTTTGTTATAATACTGGGGCAAAATGAGAGCTCTACCAACTAAACTCAAACCCGCCTCCGGCTTTTCTCATCTGTTACATATTGGCCTCAACATTTTGTTGCCAATCTTGATATATATCTTTGTACGTATCCAGCTAGTACCGTTGGCAATTCTACTCGTTTTAATTAGCAAATGGCGGATGTTTGCAGTACGACCGCGCTACTGGCCGGCTAACGTCCGAGCCAATGCGGTCGACCTGATGGTAGGGGTATCGGTCGTGCTGTTTATGGCTCGGACCGATTCTATCAGCTGGCAGCTGTCTTGGGTGGTGCTCTATGCCGTGTGGCTCTTGTTTATTAAGCCCAATTCAACGGCGTTATTTGTGGCGCTTCAGGCCGGTATTGCTCAGACTCTCGCGCTGGTAGCATTGTTCTTAATTCTAGGTAAAATATCGCTGCTGGGGCTAGTGATTGCTGCCTGGGCAATTTGCTATCTGTCGGCACGACACTTCTTGACGGCGTTTGATGAACCGCACTCCTCGCTGTACGCCCACATGTGGGGCTACTTTGCGGCCTCGCTGGTGTGGCTGTTGGGTCACTGGCTTCTATTTTACGGATTTCTGGCGCAGCCGGTACTATTGTTGACGGTTACTGGTCTTGGTTTTGCTTCACTCTATTACCTAGAAGAAACTGATCGATTATCGATTTTACTGCGTCGTCAGGTGGTCTTTATTATGATGGCAGTGGTGGTGATTGTGCTGGTCTTTTCTGACTGGGGCAACAAAGTCGTCTAAACAACCATTATTTAAGCAAATTCTCAGCCAGGTAGCGGTATTATAGGGGTCAGAACCACAAAATAATGGGAGTAATATGAAGCCTGAGGAGAAAACACCAACATCTGCAAGCCGGCCGGCGCAGTATTCTACCAAAGTTAAAACTCGCGTCCCTAGTGTGCGCAACGTAAAAGTGCCAGACTTTAAAGTTCCAAACGTAAAACAGGCTGCTAAAAAAGTGAATCGCACCAAAGCCCTCGGTGTGACAGCTGTTGTTCTGCTGAGCCTTGGATTTGGCTTTTTGGGTGGATGGCTTGGCTCTCGTAACCATAATAATTCTTCCATCTCGCCCTCCACACAACAGCGGATTGTCTCGAGTGAGAGCCAGCTGATTAGCTCAATTGCCAAAGATGTCGGACCCAGTGTGGTATCGATTGATGTAACCGCTCAGTCCACTCAAACCAGCCTCTTTGGGTATTCGCAACCGAGCGAACAACAAGGGGCAGGCACCGGTTTTATTATTAGTACTGATGGGTATGTGGTGACAAATCGCCACGTAGTACCCACCGGCACAACAAAAGTTAGCGTGACCCTATCTGATGGCACAACGCTCGATAATGTCG
Source organism: uncultured Candidatus Saccharibacteria bacterium (assembly GCA_964494415.1). Taxonomy (GTDB): domain Bacteria; phylum Patescibacteriota; class Saccharimonadia; order Saccharimonadales; family OMJO01; genus CAZBRC01. Next base: position 1,128 of record CAZBRC010000034.1, on the reverse strand, counting down.
AAGTCGTTGGCCGCACGGCCAGCAGCGATACGCTAGACATCGCTTTCCTTAAGATTAAAGATGCCAAAGGCAAGACCCTAACCCCCGCCAAGCTCGGTGACTCAAGCAAGATGCAAGTTGGCGACAAGGTAGTGGCGATTGGTAACGCGCTCGGTCAGTTCCAGAACACGGTGACGACCGGCATTATCTCGGGTTACGGCCGAAGTTTACAGGCCTCAGACTCTGATGGTAGCAATCCCGAGACGCTCCAAAACTTGTTCCAAACCGATGCGGCAATCAACCAGGGTAACTCCGGTGGTCCGCTTGTAAATATGAATAGCGAAGTGATTGGTATCAACACGGCGCTGGCTGGAGGAACAGCTCAAAACGTTGGCTTTGCGATACCGATCAATGATGTAAACAGCCTGATCAAGAGCGTCTTAGCTAGTGGCAAGCTCGAACGACCATACTTGGGTGTGCGTTACATTAGCTTGAACGATGATTACGCCTATCAATACAACCTAAATACCAAGCGAGGCGCCTACATCGCACCAACTCAGGGTGGCACGGCAATCATTGATGGCAGTCCCGCTGATAAAGCCGGGCTCAAAGAGAAAGACATTATTATAAAAGTGAATGACAATAATGTTGACGAGAATAACAGCCTAACATCATTACTTGGCAAACATTCGGTTGGCGACACAGTGACTTTGACAATTGTCCGCGATGGTAAACAGCAAACGGTGAAGGCTAAACTCGAAGCGGCCCCGACTCAGTAAGCGTGCTGGAAGCATTGAATGAAATCGTCTTGGCTGATTTGGCTGTAGTTATGCTGGTTTGCGATGGCTGCCAGATCGGCGTGCTGGAAGGGCAGGGATTCAGTCAAAATATGAGTTGGCTTAACCTTTGAGTCACTGACTTGTTCGAACAGTGTTCGGTAATGATCGAGGCCGTCTTTACCGCCGAAAATAGCAACTTTTGGCTCGTTCATGGCGGCTTGGTTGAGTGTAAATTGGTTAGGCACATAAGGTAGATTACAGAGTAAAACAGTGCCTTTTTGTAGTTTGAGGCCCTCCAAAAAATTGTTTTGTATTACTTTTATGTTCACCTCATGCCGATTGCAGTTCTGGCGAGCGATTTCGAGGCATT
>CAZBRC010000033.1:0-9174 GCA_964494415.1 uncultured Candidatus Saccharibacteria bacterium | reverse complement strand
TCCACCAGTTGTCCTTTAAGTGATCTACATAATCTAATGAGAAGCGCATAAACTCCTCAAAATCTTCATCAATGCTCTCAGCTTCTTTGATCTCTTGTGTCGCAGTATCGATCTCTGCCTTTATAGCTGCGATCGAATCACTGAAGTCGCTGGCTAGCTCTGCCACCGGAACATGAATAGCAAAGCCGCCCACAACTATATGCTTCGCTGGGGATACTTACTTGACCACGACCCGAGCTTTGATGAACTTGTTCACGGTACTAGCCCGGAAGTTGCTTCTTACGCACTCGACATGTTGATTTAGAGCACCTGCGTATACTCGCACGTACTGGTCCACTAACTAGATATTCATCACCTGCGCATATGCGCACATACTGTTTATTCTTATGGTTTTATTCACTCGACTCGTTAATAGTTGGCCAAGCACCGTAAGTGCCTTTAGCGTATTTTGCGAAGAGATTATCATCAGATCGAATTCCTTTTTCGGAGTCCAGCCTCCAGATCTTTGTTGCGCCACGGTTGTTTTTTCTTGCTAAGTTAATCTGATACTTACTAAGAAGATTTAGTATTAATAACTCGTGGACACTCAGGAGTAGTTGAGCATGGCCTTTGTTAGTATTCTTTTTTAGAAACTTGCCGACAAGTGACACGACCATTTGAGGATGGAGATATGCGTCAAATTCATCAACCACAACCATTCCACCTTTCTCTAGTGCAGAATCCATCATCCTTATAAGTGAAAGGAATTGTCGAGTACCGGATGATTCGTGTTCAAAATCAAGCTCATACGTGCTGTCACCAAATCGGTGCTTAATCATGCCATCCTTGCCGAAGCTTTCAATGCCCAGGTCAGCGTACCGTCTCACGTCTTTTTCAGCCTGGCGCCTAGAATCCTCATGACTCTCGTAATAGCGCAATGCCTGGTATGCGCCATATCGATATGGTATGAATCTTTCATCAATCTCTACGTTAGTCTCAAAACGCTTCCAGTAATCCACGATGTGCTTGGCGTACCCGTGGCCAAACCTATATGCGGCTGCGATGATGCTAGTATTCCCAAGCTCTTCGTTTGACCAGTAGTTTTCACGCAGATCAAAAGCAGTATCATCCAAGGTATAGGACTTCGTTTGTTCGTTCCACTGCCTGGTGAAGAGTTTTTTAGACGTAACTCTTTTCTTGGTCAGGCTCTTAATAAGAAGTTCTTCTTTCAGTAGTCTCTTCTCGTCTATTTCAAGATTGTAGACATGTACACCGTTATCTGTCTCAAACTCGATAGATAGTTTTATGGGCTTACCGGACTTTCTGTTGCCCGCAAAAACCATGACAGGAATCTCGCCCATATTGTGCCGAAAAGATTTTACGATAAACCAGTTTATGAACGAGAGTGCACGTAGTGCAGTTGTCTTGCCGGAAGCATTGGGACCAACCACTGCTTGTACCAAAGAAAGCCGAGTGCCGGATTTTGTCGTACAGTATCCGCCGTTGGCCGGTGCGTTTTCATCAACCCGAAAGTCAACCACGACCTCGTCTTCAAATGAGTAGAAGTTTTGAGCCGAGAATTTGTGAATCATGCTTACAGGTTACCATAAACATACTCGCAAGACAATAATCCACATTTTTTTGTGGAAGTCAGCTTTGCATCTTGACTTTTAAGCATTTTTCCTGTATATTCAGGGGTACAAGTTGGAGTTTTTCTCCTACACAAAAACCGGAAAACCGCCCGGGGGTATGCGGCACTAAACAGCAAGGACAAACATATCGAACAGCAAACTAAATAAAAGCACCACCGCGCTAACGGTGATGCAAAGTACGTAAAATGGCGCGAACCAATTTAACGACTTTTTAATTCTAGCACATATCAATCAATAAAGTCAATGATTTGTAAAGGAAATTAATCATAATGAGCGACAACATCCAGAACCCTCAGACTGTGTTTGCCCAGCTGCAAGACACTATGCTCGCCGAACTCAACATGACTTCGGCCACCATCAGTCATCCCGGGACGCAAGGTACTGCTACCGAAGACAACTGGCTAAAAATGTTCCAAAACTACCTACCTAACCGATACCGTGCAGAGCGCGGGCAGGTTATGGATTCAAAGGGCGGCATGAGTGATCAAATCGATGTAATCATCTTCGACAGACATTTCACGCCATTCTTGTTTAACTACAAAGGTGTTTACTTTGTCCCTGCCGAGAGCGTTTACGCCGTCATAGAAGTAAAGCCAACTATCAACAAGGGTTATCTAGAATACGCTGGTGAAAAAGCAGCGTCAGTGCGAAAGCTTCACAGAACAAGCGTGCCTATTCCGCACGCAGGTGGGGTGTATCCACCAAAACCCCTATTCCCAATTCTAAGCGGGATTGTGGCGAAGTCAGCAGAATGGAAGACAGGGCTTGGCACGTCGTTTGAAACTGCACTCGTACCAAAGGACCCAGAAGAAGGAATCGACTTCGGATGCGCCTTGGATACCGGGGCGTTCAAAGCAGATTACTCAAGTGTTATGCCCGTAGTAAGTATTGCTGGCCAAAACGTGCTACTGGCATTTTTCATGGGCTTACTAGATAAGCTCCAATCTTTAGCTAGCGTGCCAGCACTTGACTTCAAGGCTTACGCTGAACAGGGGGCTGTCAATGTCTGAAGTCAAGAGCTTGTTCAGGGAATACTTGAGCGCCATCGAACCCGATACAAAAGCCAAAAATATTGCCACACAAAGTCATATACAGCCTCGTGAATATCTTGAGACAGACGAGGTAATCGGAGAGTCTATCGAAGATTCGTTCTTGTACGGCTCATACCGCAGGCACACTGCCATACACGATATCAAGGACGTAGACATCGTATTGATCTCAACCTTTGATCCTGATAGCGACACGCCCAGTACGGTGCTCAATAAATTACACTCTGCGCTGGTGCGTTGCTATAGCGATGAGAATGTTCTACAACTCAACCGTCGGTCTGTATGTGTCACAGACCCTCTGCCGGACGAAAAAACCGACCTAACACTAGACATTTTGCCTGCGGTTGAAGTAAACGACGGCACTGGATATTTATTAGTACCAGACAGGGATCAGAAAACCTGGATACTAACAAATCCGCGCGGTCATATTGAGGCAATATCCAAGGCGAACAATGAGCTAGACGGGAAGCTAGTACCGATGGCAAAAATTGTGAAGGCATGGTGGCATCACCAATCATCACTACTGTCATCAAAAGAGGGTGAAAAGCTTCGTCCGAAAGGCTTCTGGCTAGAAACCTTGGTACTTAAACACTTCGACAACTCAGAAGACAGTTGGGCTAAGAGGTTTGTTAAACTGCTTGAAGATCTAAGCGCGTCATACCCCGAGGGTTCTGATTTGCCTGTACTGACAGACCCTGGCATGCCGCAGAGTATCCTAGAGACCAGCATGAGTAAAGAAGAGTTTGCCCGGTTCATGAGACAAGTTCGCGAATCCTTAAGTCTTGCATATATTGCGCTCAAAGATGAGGACAGGCATTCAAGCTCAAAGACATGGTCACAGATTTTCGGTGATGACTTCCCTATAGAGCAAGCAAGTGAAAAGCAAAAGTTCTTGAGTGGGCAACAATATCTAATCGGCAACACCGGGCATATAAGGAACCTACGTTTCCCATATGCGCTAGCAGGTGAAGCTCGGCTGTATGCTGAAATGTACCGTAAAAACTTTGACAACAAGAGGCTTAAAGTAAGGGTTGGGCAACTTCAATCAGACGATTCGATCAAGAGCGGCCCGCAGGTACGGTTCAGTACCTGGACGGACGTTAAGCGACCATTTGAAGTCTATTGGCGAGTTGTGAACACAGGCGCTCACGCAGAACAAGAAAACGATCTTCGGGGTGCACCCTTCCTAGACAATACGGGTAGCGAACTGACTCGATGGGAGCACACCAGCTACACTGGTAAACATTGGATGGAGTGTTTCATCGTAAAAGGCGGTCAGGTAGTTGCAGCCAGTGAACGCTTCTACCTGCATATTACGAACCCGAGCTGGAGTACTTGAGTATATGAAAAATTTTCCGCTTGAGTATTACGAAAAGTGGCCGTTTGCGCGTAAGGCTGTCATATTTCTGGCAGCCGCCAAGACATCCAATGAGGTTACTAATCGTACCGCCGGCTCACATGAAGTCTCATACTATCTACTGTCGCACGCTGTTGAGCTGACAATAAAGGCAGTCGCACAGTTTAAAACAGGGATAGCACCGCCGTTCTCACATGACAAAGAAGAACTCTCGGAGATGTTTAGGGATGAGTGTGGATTTAGTGAAGAGGAACTTGCGACAATTAAGGAGCTCAAAGAGCTTAACAACGGTTCCGGCGGTCTAAGGTATGACAATGAAGTTCGTGGAGAGTTTTTGCCGTTCACTTTCAATAAAGGGGTTGCAATAGTTGAACGCCTTATCACTGAGAGCTTTCAGAATGGATGACGAATCAATACAGGCGTTAGTTAAGTACTTTGAGCTACTCATTGAAATAGACAAGGCTCAGTAGCTACTAGCGTCGGTTAAACAACTCGCTGCGAGTATAGCTAGGCTTGTTACTAGATGTAATGTACTGTCTAAACTGCTGAGCAAGGATACCGCGCCACCTCTTGAATTCATCGAGAATGGGTTTAACTTTTCCGATAGGTGCACCTCCAATACGCAAATGCTTAAAACAGAGGTGAAATCTCCTCTGTTTTTGATATAATCCTGGTTATGGATTACCTGTACGCCTACCTCGTATCACTTATTACCATGACCATCCTGGACGCCGCTTGGTTAGCGTTGATTGCGCCCTCATTCTATAAGCAGCACATCGGCTACATAATGTCGGGCTCACCTAACCTGTTAGCCGCCGCCCTATTTTATGGCATCTACATTGTGGGCCTGACGGTGTTTGTGGTCTACCCTGCCTGGAAGCAACACTACAGTGCCCTAAAAATACTGTTCTTGGGAGGTTTATTGGGGCTGGTTGCCTATGCCACCTATGACCTGACTAACTTAGCAACTCTCAAAGATTGGCCAGTCATTGTGACGGTTGTCGACCTGGTTTGGGGCACGCTTTTAACTGGGTTAGTAGCGCTTGTGTCGGTGGCAGCGCTGCGAAAACTATTTGCTGGGCGTGGCCGGTCGAGCTGATTGGCGAGCAGCCAGCTCTTGTTGACGCTGAATCTGAGCTAATTCTTTTTCTTGCTCGGCACGGCTGATATCGATTTTATTCTGAACGTAATTAATCAGGCTGTGAACGCCCCAGAGAATTAACAAGTACACCAAGATGGCAAACAAGGCCGAAACGTCCAGGTAGCCAGTTTCACTAACCGGTTTGGTTGGGAACAGCCCGCGGAAGGGTTGCAGGTAATCGCTCGAGACATTAAATACAAACTTGTAAAAGCCGGCTGAGCTGTCGGCACTAAATAGTAGTAGAAATACTCGAAACGTGAGGGATACAACTCCCAAGAGGATATAGAAATATAAAAACCAAACGACAATTTTAGAGATTTTTAGAACCCCGGGGGTGACTACTTCGTTTTTTTGTTGAGGCATGACTGCTCCGTTCTGTGATAATTAGTGTTGATTGTAACTATACTATCACTAAGCGAACCGTATCAATGCCATATTGCTTATGGTCTGGTATAATCCCGGCCATGCAAACCTGGACATCGCCATGGACCATCTAAATGCTTCTCGTGTCCTTATGGGTGATTCACTGGCCTTTCACATTATCTTTGTGTTATTTGGCCTAACCTTGCCAATACTCGTAGTTTGGTTTGAGTGGTGGGGCCGCCGTACCAATGACAAAAAGACCCAAGACACTGCCTTTTTATGGGCTAAGATCATGGCCTTGCTGGTGATTACCGGGGTTATTTCTGGAACAGTAATTGCACTTCAGATGTCACTGGTGTGGCCCGGGATATTAAAGTTTGGGGGTGAAGTTATTGGCTTACCCTTTATGTTTGAAACGTATGCATTTTTGATCGAAGCGGTGTTCTTAGCCTTGTATCTAGCCACTTGGCACGACAAAAGGGTGCCGCGCCCGCTGCATACGCTTTTTGGTGTCATGGTGATCATAGGCAGCACCATGAGCGCCTTTGCAATCACCAGTGTCAATGCGTGGATGAACTTACCGACCGGCTTTAGGATTGTTGAAGGCAAGTTTGCCGATGTCGACGTGTGGCAGGCCATGTTCTCGCGCACCTCGTTAATTGAGTTTTTTCATTCAATGCCAGCTTATTACCTGGCGGGCGCCATGTTTATGGTGAGTATTTATGGAGTTAAGGTGTTGGTGAGCCGCGGCCGGAGTGCCGCGGCTGCTGGCCGCAAATTTGACCTGCTTATTATGCAGCGTCTGATTATATTTTCGGCCGTCAGTATGGTGGCAATTGTTATCACGGCCGATCTAACCGGAAAATACTTGGCCAAGTACGAACCGATCAAATTTGCGGCCATCGAAATGGTTAATAAAACTGATAACAACTTGCCCTTTGTATTTGGCGGCGTTCCGGGCAACGATGGCAGTATTAAAGGACCGTATTTTATGATTCCGAATGCCCTGAGTTTGTTAGCCGGCAATAGCACTGGGGCGCAACTAAAAGGTATTGAAGAGTTCCCCGCTAATCTGCGGCCACCGAGCTATGTGCGAGCCTTGTTTAACGTTAAGTTAACCCTAATTGGGGCTCTGGTGCTGGGATTTGTTTATTATGGCGTAATTCGTATTTGGCGTCGGCAATGGCTTACCAAAAAACTAGTCCTGCTACCACTAATAATCGTTGGTACACTAGGCATTTTCATTGTTGAATTGGGTTGGATGATAACCGAGATTGGCCGTCAGCCTTGGGCAGTGAATGGCTATGTCACCACCGAACAAGCCGTTACTAAAACCCACGATATTACCAGCTTTGGCTATATCTTTCCATTGGCCTTCGTGCTGCTATTTATTGTCACTATATTGGCTGCCCGAAAAATTGTTATTGCTCATCAGCATGGGGGCAACACGTGACCGCGGCCATAGTGTTGTTTGTGATTCCGACCTTGCTATTTGTAGTGGCGTTTCTGTACGAAACCTATCTGAGCTTTCGACGTATCAGCAAACCAAAAGCCGGTAAAACCGGCTACGTTAGCGCTACTTGGGAGGTTACCCATACCCTGCTTGTGGCTGCGGTGGTGATGTTGGTGATGATGTTTACCTCTGTTATAGACCAGCTTTCCACGGCAATTTTTGTGGCAACGTTCTTAGCAGCGGTCGTCTTGGGGGTGCGTTCCGTACTGTATATCTATATTTTTTATGTACGAGATAGCCGACACAAACCGGGCGCTATCGACTGGACGTTTGCTTTCAGTCACGTTGTGGCGGCGGTGCTGCTGGTTATTGTGGTCGCTCAAGCTTTGTGGTTTTTGTATACAAACAATCCGCCCGCCAACACTCAGTTCTTGCCCTACTTTATTCCTGGCATGCTGGTAGTGATTCTAATTACCGCCCTACCAATTCTGATTTTGTATAAAACCAAAGACTAATTAGCTATGGTACTATGAACGTATGGCTACAAATATTGACACTCAAATAAATAAACTTCGAACCTGGAACATCAGCGCTGGCTGCCTCCACCTCGCCTCACTGATTGCAGTTGTAATACTTTCGAACAATTTTTCGCTTCCGGTTACCGCCACTTACATGACTGGCCCGCCCGGATCAAGCTTTACCAATCCGATTCTGCTCTTTAGCGTGCGGACCAGTTATGCAATCGCCCTGTTTTTTGGTTTGTCGGCCTTTTTCCATTTTTTGGTGGCCTCCAAACGATTCTTCCCACGCTACGCTGCCGGGTTAAAACAGCATCGCAATATTTTCCGCTGGGTCGAATATTCCTTTAGCTCCTCTGTTATGATTTTTATCATCGCTCAACTAAATGGCATCAGCGACTACGCAGCGCTGCTGGCCATCTTTGGCGTGAACCTATCTATGATTCTGTTTGGCTGGCTGCAAGAGAAATACAACAAACCAGGCGACGGCCAATGGCTGCCGTTTATCTTTGGTTGTATTGCCGGTATAATCCCGTGGCTTGTGTTTGCCGTCCAATTACTGACACCAAAAGGGCCATCCGGCACCAGCGCCCCAGGTTTTGTCTACGCTATCGTAATTACATTGTTTGTATTCTTTAACTGCTTCGCGCTCGTCCAGTACAAGCAATATCGAGCCAAGGGCAAGTGGGCAAACTACTTACGCGGTGAAAAGACCTACATTATCTTGAGCTTTGTAGCCAAATCGTTACTTGCCTGGCAAATCTTCGCAGCCACATTGACGTCCTAATGAAATTAACTGAGCCGCTTACTGAGCAAGGCTTGTTCAAAGATAAACATGGCAATGTGGTATTAGGGCAAATGCCGAACGTTTTATTTTGGGGTTGGTTGGCCTGCAAAATACTGGGCTACGTTATTCCCAACAAGACCGTCGATCACTGGCTGGCTGTACTGGCGGTGGCACTGCTAGCAAGTTGGGCATTACTAGAACTAACTTCGGGCGTTAATTACTTTCGTCGTATTGTCGGTATGGTTGTACTGTTATTGGTGGTAGCTAATATCTTTTGGTAGTCGTCTTATGGGGCTGGTTGTTTACGGCGCCAGGTGGTGAAACGAAACGTTATACCACCCTCAGTCACTGGCTCGCTTTTGGTTATTTGCTCGAAATCCTGATGATATTCTGGAAAGAATTTTGTGCAGTTAAAATCACCTTCCAGCTGAGTAATGTAAAGTTCGTCTATTAAATCGAAGGTTGTCTGAAACAAGCCGGCACCGCCAACATTCCAGACCAAGCCCTCGGCTTTTTGTAAAAATGCCCGAGCATCTTTGACAGCCTCAAAGCCCTCAGCCAATGCAATATCATCGGTAGTAGCCACGTAATTTATACCGCCCTGATAGGGTTTCTTCATTTCTTTATAGACGCCGTAGCCCATCAAAATCGTACCCGTTTTGATGCTATCTAGGTAAAACCTTACATCGGTCGGAATGCGGCCCTGCCACGGTATACCATGGTCATCGGCTAAACCACGTTTTTCATCGATTGCAACGATTGCCCGAATCATACGCTTAATAATACTCCGTTTTTAGACACCGTTGGATCGGTACTCAGGTTACGATTCCAACAACACGGTCACGTAAATTTAAAATTATTACAACCGTAAAACT
>CAZBRC010000032.1:0-9351 GCA_964494415.1 uncultured Candidatus Saccharibacteria bacterium | reverse complement strand
CCTTATACTTTGCCGACGTCGGCGCAATATGCACGCGTTCGCGTAATTCTCTGATTTCGTCTATCCGACGGTTGCTGGCAGCATCGATTTCGATAATATCAATGTGGTTGCTGTCATCGTCGTACTGCAAACCGTTTACTTGGTGGGCTAAGATTCGGGCGATACTGGTTTTGCCAACACCTTTCGGACCGGTAAATAAATACGCGTGGCTGATTTTGTCATTTTTTAGGGCATTCGTAAGCGTTTGAGTGATGTGCTGTTGCCCAACAATCTCATTTAGATTTTTAGATCGGTATTTACGATATAGTGCTTGCCCCATAGTCTTTTTATTATACCGTTCACCGCCAGATGAATCTGTTGTAGATTTAAGATTCAGCTAACGTAGGATATCCATCGAACATTAACTCGACTTGCATACCCTGCTCAGCCTGAAAAGTTTCTAGCTGAGCCAGCATAGTTTCGGCGTAATCCTGACGAGCTTGCTCGCCATGGGTCGCTCCAAGCGTGGCGAAGAACAATGAAGTTGCTCCCAAGGCCTGCCGAGCCACTGGTTGCTGCACATCCCCACTTATTACTGCAGTGGCCAGACTGAAACCCTTTTCGATCATAGCTTCTCGGCCAATATCTGCTGTTTTTACAACGGGAACTTCACCAGTTTTAAGATAATGGTTTACACCCTTGTGAACTGCCCAAGCTGTTTTGTAACCTTCTTGACCCATAACAACAGCCGCAGCTAGTTTGGAGGCAGCGGGAACTTGTGGCGCCTTTAGTATGGCCCGACTCAAAATCGTACCAACTGCAAGATCTACCCATTGGTCTTCTGGCTCACCAATTTTACTTCTGCCTATTTTTAGATCTGGAAAAAATTTATCAAACAAACGAGCGGTCGTGCCGTCTACGGCGTCCATAACCAGAAGTCCAGCAACCAACGGCGATACTGGTCTGTCACCTTTTATAAGCATCTGAGCGGCTTTTAAAACCAGTGGTATGCGAGCAGCTGTAATAACGTTTGCAGGTGTTAATAACTTGTCACTTGGTTCACCGGCTGGTTCGCGGTCGTGTTTACTCTCTACAATAGATTTGAATGGTCGGATCTGCATGATTGGTCTATTGTAGCAGTATCAAAATCAGTAAACACAAGGGCTATATCTGTTAGTTGATACTATCTGGGATTAGAGGGCGGCTTCGAGTGCGGCCCACTCGGCTTGCTCGTCGTCTTCTGGGACGTTGACACTAACCTGGTCGCCTGGCTTGGCTTTAAAGTAGGTAACGCTAGCCAATAAGACACGATAGTTTTTGGTGCCGACTTCAACAATATAGTGTCCATTCTCTTGCTTTAAGACACCAACAACCTGTTTGCGCGGGATGGGCCCAATCTGTTTGTACATAAAAGCGCCGTCATCGGCAATGGTCAGTTTAAGGATATCACCCTGGACGAGTTTGGACTTACTGGCATAGTTTGCAGGCACTGGGTAGGTTTTGCCGTCAGATCCGACCATGTTTTGACCATCAAAGACGCCCTCGATAACTTTACCAAGAGCATCATCGGACGTGGCTGCAGCGACGACTTCTTCGTCGCCCACTAAACTCACTAGCAGCTCTTTGGCTGCACCCATGCTCGTCTCGGCTTCTGCGAGCAGTGCTTTGAGGCGTTTAATCTGTTTGTCTGGTATGTCCGGCATATGTGTCTCTCTTTATCCCTGGCCACATAAGTGTTTGTTTAGCTACACTTATTGATAACCGTATCACGTTGCTAGAGTCAAGTCAAAAAATCAAGTGCATTTATACACAGGGTCTGTGGAAAAATTAAAAAACCACCTCGTTTCAGGGGTGGTTTTTTAATCAGCTGCTTAGGCTAGATCAACAGTAGCGCCGGCTTCTTCAAGCACTTTCTTAGCGTTTTCTGCGTCTTCTTTTTTAGCTTTTTCTAGGACTGGCTTTGGAGCACCATCGACAACTGCTTTAGCTTCACCAAGACCTAAGCCGGTGATGTCTTTAACAGCTTTAATGACGGCAACTTTTTGAGCACCAGCATCTTTAAGGATGACGTCGTACTCAGCTTTTTCTTCTTCTGCTGGTGCGGCTTCGCCACCGGCTGCGGGTGCAGCAACAGCAACGGCTGGAGCGGCAGCACTAACGCCCCAATATTCCTCGAGGAATTTAACAAATTTACTAATTTCTAATGCTGACATTTTGTCCAGTTCGGCTACGAGCTTTTCAAACTCTTTTGGAACTTCTACTTTCTTATCTTGATCTGCCATTGTGAATCCTTTCGTAATAGCTTGTCTAACTTCTTATATGATGATTACGCGCCGAGCGAATCTGCCCGAGCTTGCAATACATTGAGTACGCCACGGACATTGCCCGCTAGTACGTTTACAAAACCACTGAGTGGAGCCCCAATTGTGCCAACCAGCTGCGCTCGCAGTTGATCTTTACTTGGAAGGCTAGCCAGTGCTTTGACATCCTCAGCACTCATAAACGTGCCTTCGGGAGTTAATGCGCCGACAAATTCTAGGGTTGGCTGCTTTTTAGCAAAGTTAGCCAGTGCCTGAGCCGGAGCAACCTCGTCATCGCTATTAAACGCATACAACAACATGCCATTAAGCGCTGCTGTGTCGGCGTTCTTTAAAACTTCGTCTTTACCAAGTGCCTTAATAACCAAGCGGTTTTTGATTACCTTAACTGTCGTGTTGCTTTCGCGAGCCTCGCGGCGCAATGCTTGCATTGCTTTTACCGGAGTACCTTCGTATTTTGCAACTACGGTCAGTTTGGAGGTAGTCAATAATTCAGACAGCTCGGCAACAACTTCATGCTTTTTGGTCTTCGTTAAAGCCATAGTGTTTCCTTACTTACCTTTCTTGTTAACCGTAATTGTTAATGATCGAGAACTTCGTGCCAATTAGCATTAAAAAAGTCCTTGGCGAACCAAAGACCAGCAGTATCAAAATCGGATGATTGTGATTGCCTCGGCGACCTTTTCAAGTGATGATTTCTCGACACCGTCGCTGTCTTTGGTTAATCAAACCTATAGTAACAGATAAGATACTGCTGGTCAACAGATTGCCGCCTAAGATTAGGCTGGCATATCACGCCACATTTGACTAGTGGTGTGGTCGCTGGCGGCGGAAGTAATCTGTTCGACGGTTTCTGTGCCAGCATATGGCACTACTACCCTCCCGATCATCACCGCATCGACATCAGTAATATTACGAGTGGTATCGTGTTCTGTGTAATCATCTATAGTTTCCATAGTGTTTTGTCTCCTCAATTAAAAAAACAGCTTCGTGATTGAAGCCGTTCTGTTGGGCTGTACTAGAGGTTATATACCTAGGCTTCAATCATGCTGAAGCACAGCCCATTAAGGCCGAGGAGTGTGCTCAGAACATGATGTAAAGCATTCATACCTATAACCATAATCCTGTCGCAAAGATTACGCAAGTGACTCAAGAAAGCTGTTCGAGTTTGAACTGCGTATACCGTTCGGCGGCAAGCCGGGTCAGCTCTGGATCTTCATCTTTGTTAACAAACTTCATGGCAGCAGCTAACATGGGGTGAACTTCTTGTAACTTTTCATACATTTGGTATACCAGTTTGCGGTAACCGGGGTGTCCTTGCGGCGCGGTCCGAAGCTCAATAAAGTGGAAGGCTTCTCGAGCGTTTATAGTCATCTTCCAGCGCATCTTGTGACCTAATAACGTGGCGTACTGGGCTTCTAGCTCATATCCCTTGGCCTGCAATAGGCTGTACAATTCTAAACTGATATCGAAACAGGACTCGAACAACTCAGTTAAACCAGCTTCTTCAACTAGCTCGGGTACATCAAAACCATAACGTGGTGTCAAGAGTTGCCATTCTAGGTCATCGACCATACGGTGTCGTTGTAAGTCTCGAAAAATTCCATAATCGCAGACGATGTCCCAGCTATAGTGGGCAAGCTCTAGGGCGCGGCCTGGCTTGTGACGCCGGTTGAGGCGTTCCCCCACATATGCATTGAAGACTTTTTCTTTTCGTTTCATACGCCAACCACTCACCGCATCCTTAATGGCTGCGAGTGACTGTGCGCTGTGTTCGTAAAGCATGTCAGGCACTAAATCTAGCTCGTTGCGAGGCCAAAATGAGCTTAACTGGACTGCTTGCGGCATGCCTTCGTCGTGGTGCTCGTTCAGATAGTTTTTGGCAAGTTTAGCTACACCCTGACTGGTGTTGGATCGGTATGCAATGGCTGCACCACCCCTGTCGGGTTTGTCGGCACGTTCTAGAAACGTCGGTATAACCTGTCGAGCATGATCAAGCAATTTCTTGCCGGTGTCTTGAGCTTCTGGCATGGGGTCGCTCATTAAATGCATTATTAAGCTTTCTAGGGCCTGTCCAGACGCATAGATGCCCACAGTGGATTTGGTTGCAACTGGTAAGCAGGGGCGAATGGCGTCACAGGCTTGGGCCCTGGTAGCACCCTTCCAGGCCATATCACGCTCTTTCTCTGGTACGGTTGAGTTGTGTTGGACATACTCGGTGAGCTCGTGCACCATTTTGGAATACAAATCAAAGATAGTATCCATGGCTTTGATGTACGACCGCTTAGTAACATTGTCTAGGTACTCTGGCGTGTAGTACTTGTACTTACCACTGGCGTCTTTCTGATCAAAATATATGTAACGAGTAGACTGCTCTAAATATGCGGCGAGCCTACCCCACTCTAGTTTTTTGGTCAGCAGATTACTGGCGCCTTCAACGACAACGTGTTGGCCTACTAATTGCTGGACCGAGTCATCGCCATATGCCGTGATAACTCGCTTAAGAAGTTGCTGGTCTTTGTCGAGTTTGCCCGCAAACTCATCTAATATAGTGATTCGCATATCATCACCGCGACGACTGAGACGTGCCATAGCGGCCGCGACCGTTACCGGACTGAGATTCTCGTTAAAAGCGTAGACGTTGTCGGTAGAGCTCGTGACTGACTTATCTAAGAATTCTTTACCAGCTGCGGTCATTTCAAAGCCCGAATCAGTCTTTGTCACGTAAACTGGATCTGCTTCCTCCGCTGTGGGTTGAGTAGTATCTTGGTGAGGCAAGGCAATACTGACTTCATCGCGCTGTTTCTCGATGATCTCTTTGACAGACTGCGGTTCGCTGATTGCAGCCTTTACAGTACGTTGGGCTAGACTATTCGAAACATGCTTCCAGACTTGCTTAAAGACATCCTCAACACTTTCTGTGGCAAACACCACTGGTATGCCACGTTGTTTGGCCTCCCATAGGTAGCCGGCCCGCACTCGCTCTAGGAGCATTTCATCCAGATTGTCAAAACGATCGCCTTGGTACCGGTCGGCGGTGCGTTTTTTTAATAACTGTACGGGGGCGTCTAATACTACGGTGAGATCGGGCTCCATGTCGCCAACTACAAACTTTATAATTTGCGTAATAGCCTGATAATCAGTGACATCGCCTCGCCCATAATATTGCATGGCCAACGTCGACAGGTAGTTACGATCCACAATGCAGTTAATGCCTTGCTCTATGCTACGTCGTATGACCTGCAAAGACTGCGAACGAGCGGCGTTGTACAGCAACACCTCGGTTTGGGTATTTATGGGGTACTGAGGGTCTTGGGTGATGTGTCGGATGGCCCGGGCGGTAAGATCAGATTGGCTGTCGGGTTCACGCAAAACTCGTACTGGTAAACCAGCAGCGCGCAGTTGCTCGGCAATTTTGACGACCTGGGTGGTCTTGCCGACGCCCTCAGGGCCTTCAATGACAATATACTTACCTCTAGTCATATGCCATCCCATCAATCTTCACCGGCATGGAACGTTTGTCTTTGTAGGCTTGCGGCAACATCATATCTGGCGACCAGATTTTAATAATGGTGTCTAGGTCGGTACCGGTTTGGTATTTGCCGCTAAAGCCCTGGTCTCGTCCAGCGCCGTAGTTGCCTTCAACCTCACCAGTTGTCGTAAAGACAGCTTGGGCAATACGCTCACCCACCGGCAACACAACAGTTTCGCGGTGGTTTAGATTAAAAATCTCGAGCGTTAAGCGGTTAATGTAGCCAGGATCGACCCAACCAGCGTCAAAACATACCGCCACACCATTACGGGCCCAGCTGGAGCGAGCTCGTAAGTCATACGCGCCTGGCGGCTTAATGCCAAAGAATTCGTGTGTGTGAGCTAAGATACGCTCGCCTGGCTTTAGTGCGATAACCGGGTGGTCTTCGGGTATAGCTGTTAGCGGCTTTAAGCCATTCATGGCGCACCATTCTTTGTGGGTGAGGGCTTTATACGGGCCGTCAAAATAGCGTTCTACGTCTTCGCGATCAAAGGGATTATAAATGTTACGCTCATCGGCCCGTTCGATACGGTAATAGTAGTAACCGAGCGTGACATCAAGACTCGCTTCGCTCACATGCTTGGGATTGTATGGGACACAGACAATGTGACCCTCGTCAATGGCCTGCCGAATTTGAATATTACTATATACTCCCATGAACCCTCCGAATCTGTATATATTGTACGGTTTGTCAAAAGCATGACGCAAGTCAAGAAGTAGACTTTTCTGTTGTATTATTGTGCAATCGGTAAATTGCTTATGGTTTGTTTTGGCCGCCATTCCTTATACTATGGCAGTATGTCATTGACGCTGATCGCTGGCCCAATTAAGAGTGGTAAATCCTTAGAGCTGATTGCCCGGGTAGAGCCGCTTACATATACCAAACAAAAGGTATTGTTTGTGCAACCCAAAATTAATGTACGCGATAAACAAATTACTTCGCGATCGGGGCTAAAGAAACACGCCTTAAAGGTTGACACGCTGACGGAGATTACCGAGCCATTTGATGTCATCGCTATCGACGAAATTCATATGTTCGACAACCGGGCACTTAAAGTTATCAAGTCCTGGCTTGCTGCCGACAAAGCTATCTATATCAGCGGTCTTGACCTAGACTATCGCGGTAAACTGATGCCGGTTTTTAAGGGGTTATTAGAGCTCAAGCCCGACGAAATTATTATCAAGAAGGCAGTTTGCGAATTGTGTCAGCAATTTGATGCCCGCTATACGCAAATTCTGCAAGATGGTGTTTTAATCACCAGCGGTGAGAGTCACATCATTCCCGAGGACGGTCGTTACCTCTACCGGGCTGTCTGCCGTAGCTGTTTTGCCAAGCGAACTTAAGTGTGTGTTATGTAGTGACCTTTGGCGTAACACCAGTGCAAACTCAATTTCAGGTCGAGCCAAAATTCTGCCAGCTTGTTTGTGGCCAAAATTAAGTTTTCTACAGATTGCTAGGTATGATTGCCATTGGTCTTCGTCGCTAAAATGTCGCATAACAGCTTGTAGATGGGTATGGTTTTCTTCAATGAACTGCTTTGCAGCTTTGTAACCAACTCTGTCAGGTTCTGTCAAGTAACGGTTGATGCGCAAAAAACTATTGAAAACTGTATCCACTGCCAGAAAACGAAGTAGATCTTGGTGAGAAGGCGGCTCACCATTTTGGGGATGAGCTGTCTCCCAGGATGTTCGTACGCCGCTGATGACGTACCCGAAAAGCTCGCTTAAATCAAAGATACGCCCAGCGGGAGTCTCGGGCAAATCCTTTTGTTTGTCAGCCATAACTTCTTGAACAATTACCAACTCTTCCTGTGTAAAGTGAAGCTCGCCACTTACCAGCATTTCTGCTAGCAAATCGATGTCTTGTTGATCGTCTACTTCTGTTTTTAGATTGAAGTTAGTATCGCCAGTTCTTGCCTCGGCCATGTCGTGCCCTATACCGGTCAAGACAGCTGCATAGGTGACATTAACATTGACGCCTTCCACGGCACAGATGCCTTCATTTATAGCAGCAGTTTTAAATAAGTGATGAGCATTATCAAAGTCGCAATCGAGCGAAGCAATCCACTCGGCGTCGGTGAGATGTTCTGGTTTCCAGGTGTTATATCTAGGTTTACCCTGTAAATCTGCAAAAGCGGGTGAGTCAGCAATACGCTCTATCACATCTGGTGAAATGCTATACAGGTTCGGCACGATGCCGAGCATATTAATATAATCCGTGCTACCCTCTACACTCATAAATCAAGTGTAGCACGAAGAAAATGTGTGACTAGACTTTACAGTTCGTTGTTGTCAATTTGAATCGACGGACCCATGCTTGTAGTTACGTACATGGATTTTACGTACTGATTCTTAAGTGAGGCAGGTTTGGCAGCTTTTAGAGCGCCAAGGACCGCTTCGGCATTTTGACGCAGCTTAGCAGCGTCAAAGCTGACTTTTCCAATAGCTACGTGAACGATACCAGTACTATCGACACGATATTCAACTTTTCCACCCTTGGCTTCGTTGACGGCTTTTGTAACATCAGTTGTGACCGTGCCACTCTTTGGGTTTGGCATCAGCCCCTTGGGGCCAAGCAGACGAGCATATTTACCCAGTTTTGCCATTTGCTGGGGGGTGGCAATCAAAACATCAAAGTCGACGACTTCTTTATCGAGCTGTTGCAAAAATTCTTCTCCAGCAGCAATGTCGGCGCCAGCCTTTTTAGCTTTGGCAACATCTTCTACGTCGGCAAATACCGCTACCCGGACGTTCTTGCCGGTGCCGCCAGGTAATACAACCGTTCCACGAATGTTTTGATCAGCTTGACGAGGATCTACCCCGAGTCGAATATGCAAATCAACCGACGCATCAAACTTTACAGTATTAGTCTTTTGAGCAACTTCTAGGGCTTCGGCCAGTTTATAGGTCTTTGCACTGTCAATGAGCTTGGCTTTTTCGCGATAACTTTTACTGCGGCGCTCCAGGCGACTGCGGGCAGGTTTAGCGGCCGTTTTGGGCTTAGTAGCTTCTTCATCAGTTTGCGCACCAGCCTTGCGAGCTTCTTTGGCTTGCTTTTCTTCGTCTTCTTTTAAGGCTTTGGCGCTGCGCTTGCCAGCTTTTGCTGTAGCTGTTGCTTTGGCTTCAGTTTCAAGCTTTTGCTCGGCTTCAACTATAGCTTCGGCGATAGCCTCTGTTTCTACTAGCTCTTTTACCTTTTTAGTTGTAGCCGATGTAGCTTTCTTCTCAGCTTTTTTTACAGTATCTTCGGTGCTTTTTTTGGCGGTAGCCATTTACATTCTCCTTTGTGGTCCAAACGGCCTACGGCCTCCCACACAAGTTATATTATTATTCTATTTCTACACCCATGCTGCGGGCGGTGCCAGCAACCATCTTCTTAACAGCTTCGATGTCGTCGGCATTCATGTCGCGGGCTTTCTCTTGGGCGATTTCAGTTAAGGCTGCATCTGACAGTTTCTTTGGTAGCTTTTCGCTGTTTGGTTTGCCAGAACCCTTTTGGATACCTAACTTAGCGCGGATCAA
>CAZBRC010000031.1:0-10221 GCA_964494415.1 uncultured Candidatus Saccharibacteria bacterium | reverse complement strand
ACGCCGCCATAAAGCAAACGACTGCTGGCGTACGACAGATATAGTTCTTCTTTGGCGCGCGTCATCCCGACATAGCACAGCCGGCGCTCTTCTTCCATTTCTGTCTGATCATACAGCGCTCGGCTGTGCGGAAAGATGGTTTCCTCCATGCCGGTCATAAAGACCACCGGAAACTCTAATCCCTTGGCGGCGTGCAGCGTCATCAGGGTGACGGCTTGACCATTAAACTGTACGTTATCAATGTCACTAATTAACGACACTTCTTCTAGGAATCCGTCCAAGCCGAGGTCTTGATAACTTTGGGCGACGCTTATGAGTTCACGAACGTTTTCCTGGCGAGCGTCGCCCTGGGGCGTACCATCATCTAAAAAGGCCAGGTAGTCCAACCGTCGCAGCAAACTATCCATCAAGCCTGGCAGTGAGGCATCGCCCATAACCTCGCGCATGCTTTGGAGGATATCACCAAGTTCGCTTAAGCCCTGTTTGGCTTTTGGGGTTAAGGCAGGGTTACTTCTAACTTCTCTTAAAGCGGTTGGCAGGTCCAGGCCATTCGTTACCCGCCACGACTCAAATTGTTCAACCGATTTTGCACCAATGCCCCGGGTTGGCACATTGACTACGCGCATAAAGCTCACCGAATCTGCCGGTTGATAAATCAAACGTAAATAAGCCATGATATCTTTAATTTCTTTGCGGTCATAGAACCGTTGACCGCCCACAATCCGGTACGGCACACCATATCGAATAAAGGCTTCTTCTAGCGGTCGACTCTGAGCATTAGTACGGTATAGCACAGCAAAGTCGTTAAAGGTTCGGGTCGTACTGGCGGCGTTATTAATGCGACGAACGATAGCCTCGCCTTCGGCTCGTTCGTTGGCGACCTGCATGACTGACAGCGGTAAGCCTGCCCCCAATTCGGTCCATAACTTTTTGTCAGAGCGTTGCTCGTTCTTGGTGATGACACTGTGGGCAGCATTCAAGATTGCCTCGGTGCTGCGGTAGTTTTGCTCTAGCTTAATAATGCAGGCCTTTGGATAATCTTTTTCGAAGTTCAGAATGTTACGAAAATCCGCCCCACGCCAAGAATAAATACTTTGCCAGTCATCACCTACTACCGCAATGTTATGCTGATCATTTGTCAGCAACTTTATTAACTTGTACTGAGCAGCGTTGGTATCCTGGTACTCATCGATCATGACGTAGCCAAATTGTTTGCGCCATTTCTCGCGCACAGCTGGCTGAGTTTGCATGAGTGCTACTGTTCGGCTGATTAAATCATCAAAATCCAGTGCCCGGTTATGATGCAGAATTTTCTGATACAGCGGGAAGACTTTGGCGGCTGCGGCATGCATCGGTCCGCTTCCCATACTGCCGTATTCGTTGGGCTGAACTAGTTCGTTTTTAGCACTACTTATCAGCGAGCTAATTGTCTTAGCCGGAAAGCTTTTCTCGTCAATCATCAGCTGTTTACTGGCTTGTTTTATAGCGCTGACGCGGTCGTTTTCATCAAAAATAACAAAGTTGTTGGGGATGCCGAGATGTTCGCCATCCTGCCGTAACAAACGCACACAGATACTGTGGAAAGTGCCGCAAAACGGCAAGAAACTCCGGTTATCAGGGTTCTCGCCCATCAGAGAAGCTACCCGCTCACGCATCTCTCGGGCCGCTTTGTTGGTAAAGGTGACTGCCAAAATGTTAAAGGCCGTCGCCTTCTTGGTACTAATTAAGTAGGCAATTCGGTGGGTTAATGTTTTAGTTTTGCCAGATCCCGCCCCGGCCAATATTAATAACGGGCCTTCTGTAGTTTCTACGGCCCGGGCTTGTTCTTGATTTAAACCCTCCAAAAGCGAATTTGACACCCAACTATTGTAGCAAGCTTACTGCCTAAATGATTCGCTTAGAATTAGTTTTTAATTAAGTTAGCCAGTGGCGGAATGTCAGTTTTAATAATGCCGGCATCAATCAAGAGGTCGCCAACAGCTAAGCCAACTACTAGCAGCAGAACCAACACCAGTAACGTCATACGGGTGCGCCGCTTACGTTTGGCTTCGCGGATTGGCAAGAAATACTTCTTTGATTCAACCAGTTTTTCTACAGCCGCTAGCCGGGCTTCTTCCTCTTTTGAGGCTTCAGAAACTTGTGCGGCGGTCGCTGGTTTGGGCGAGCCATCATCATTCACAGTCGATTCTTCGCTTTGGTTGGCTTGGTCTTCTTGGGTTTTAGTATCAGACGTGTCTTTTGCTGGTTCTTTATCAGCATCGTCATTGGCCTTATCTGCAGCCGTGTGCTCGGCTTCTTCTGACTTTACGTCTTTTGGCGCCTCGATGACTTTATCTTTCTTGCGAGCAGCTTCGAATTGGGCTTTATCTTTAGCTTTGGCATCGGCAGCCTCAGCTTCGGCTTTTTTAACGGTTGGGTCTTCTATCATCGGACCATGGCGAACAATCACCGGCCTTGAGGTCGGGCTGGCAGCTGTTTTACTGGGGTGGCTGACGTCGTTAACTGTTCTTTTTTTGGCCTCGGCCATATCAGTCTGCCTCGTGCTTGATCTCGTTTAATAATCTGTCAGCGGCATCCACAATACCAGCAAATTTATGATAGTTAATGCTGGCCGCACCCACTAGAGCACCGTCACATCCCGGTAATTCTACATATCCACGGACGATTTGGTCATCCACGCTGCCGCCATACAGTAAACGAAATTCTTGGGCCACCTTGGCACCATACAGTTCTTTGACTTGATCCCGAATAAAACCAAACTCTTTAGTAATCTCGGAGGGCTTGGCTAACTTCCCACCAAACGTACTAATAGCCCATACTGGCTCATAGGCAATAACGATGTTTGGAATATCGTCTGCGGTTAGGTTACTAAGGGCTGTCACCAGCTGGTCGTGTAAGACTTGGCGAGTTTCACCATTGCGGCGCTCTTGACTGGTTTCGCCAATACAAATGATAGGTGTGATGCCATTACGTACCGCGGCGGCTACTTTGTCACGGACAACATCCAGGTTCTCGTTAAAGTACATTCGGCGTTCTGAATGGCCGACTATGACGTAGTGCACCAGGTCTTGTAGCATCGTAAAGCTAACTTCGCCCGTAAAAGCACCCTGGTCTTGAAAATAAGCATTTTGGGCAGCCAACCGAAATTTACGGCGATCAATCTGTAGACTTAACGGTTGTAGTGTCAACATACTCGGTGCCAACACAACTTCGATATCACGATGTATCTTGATGCGCTCAGCTAAGCGATGCACAAGCGTACTAGCCTCAGTGGTATTGAGGTGCATTTTCCAGTTCCCGACAATCAGTAATCTGCGCATACTTCTTATGTTTAAGTTAGTGGTATTGTACCACTTATTTCCCCGTACCCTGTAATGCTTCTACGCCTGGTAGCTTTTTGCCACTCATCAAATCCATGCTGGCTCCTCCACCAGTTGAGACATGATTAAAATAATCTGTCATCTTTCGCGCCTCGATGTAGCCAACGGTGTCGCCGCCACCCAACACTGTAATTGGCTTGTGACCAAACTGGCCAAGCATGGCTTCTACAATCAGTTCGGTTCCGTGGGCAAACGGACCAATCGGACCATCTAAGCTTGGCACCTCTGTCACGCCCATGGCCCCATTCCAAATTACGGTACTCATGCCCTGCATGACCCCGGCAATAAAGGCGCCAGAAAAAGGCCCGATGTCAAAGATGGCTTCGTTTGCCTGGATGTGCATACTTTGGCGGGGTGGCCGCTTTGGATAGTTCTCTATACTGGCGATGACGTGCGCTTCCCAGTCAACAATCCGGGTGTGAGCAGTTTTATCCATGCGTGTGGCCACGACACCATCCTGTGGAATGTAAAAAATGAACCTGCCGGCTTTGGCTTTGGCACGAGCTTTGGCGATAATTTGCTTGGCTAGATGTTTTTCTTCTGGTTCATCCAAACTTTTTCCAACTGGAATACCTTCTGCAAGCAAAAAGGTGTTAGCCATCGCCCCGCCTATAGCCACGGCATCGGCGATATCAATAAAACGATTGATGACCTCTATCTTGTCGGAAATTTTGGCACCACCAATGATTGCCATCAGGGGTCGTTCTGGTTTTTCCATGGTGTCGGTGATTATAGAAACCTCTTGTGCCAGCAAGAGTCCGGCTACACTCGGCAAAAACTGCGTGACAGCCTCGGTAGAGGCGTGTGCCCGGTGCACCACTCCAAAAGCATCCTGTACAAACACCTCGCCCAAACTAGCGAGCTGTTGGGCAAATTGTTTATCGTTAGCTTCTTCGCCGGGGTCAAATCGTAGATTCTCAAGTAGTAACAATTGGCCAGGATGGAGTTTTGAGGCAGCAGCAAACGCCCCGGACCCAACGCTTTCGGTACTAAAAGCAACATCACGTTTGAGCAAATGGCTCAGATGAGCCGCCACCGGCCGGAGTGAAAACTCCATATTTACAGTACCGTCTGGGCGACCCAAGTGAGAACACAAAACCAGTGAGCAGCCCTGGTCTAACAAATATTCGATGGTGGGCAGGGATTTTTTAATACGATAGTCGTCGGTGATTTTACCGTTTTTAAGCGGCACGTTGTAATCAACCCGCAGCAAAACCCGTTTGCCCTTGAGGTTGATATCTTTGACGGTTTTTTTATTGAAGCTCATCCCACCCTTTTCCTGCCCTTTACTATACTCCGCTTATTCGAGTACTCGAACCTTAATCGTGTCTGTCGTGCCGACCACACCTGGGTAATAACCAGAGGCCGTAACGATCATGTCGCCTTTATTGAGCACTTTATGATCGCGCAGCCAATTGGTTAATTTGGTCGCTGCAAACTTGTCCACCGGCCGAACATAACTTTTTGTGCCGTAGACGATAGCTAGCTGTTGACCGACTCGTGCGTCAGCTGTAACGGCAATAATTGGCATGCGTGGACGCCGGGCGGCAATCTGAAGCGCCGTACCACCGCTGGCCGTCTCGGCTACGATGGCTTTTGCCTCAATATTCTCGGCCAGTCGAATCACCGCGTTGCAGACAGCGTTTTGGAAACGACTGCGTTCACCGTTGTAGTGTGGATCTGGTGGCATAGTGGCCTGGGTGTACGTAATGACCTGCTTCATGACGCGGACTGATTCCATCGGGTACTGACCATTAGCTGTTTCGTCACTCAGCATAACCGCGTCAGCACCTAGCAGCACTGCCGTTGCCACATCAGAAACTTCGGCTCGGGTCGGTTCTGGCGCTTCGGTCATGCTGGCCAGCATCTGTGTAGCTACAATGGTTGGTGTGGCAAACCGCTCGCCCAAACTGATGATTCGGCGCTGAGCAATTGGTACTGCTTCTGGTTGTGCCTCGATTGCTAAGTCACCACGCGCTACCATTACTGCATCGGCAGCTTCCACGATAGCTTCAAGATGATCCAAAGCGCCTTTGGTTTCGATTTTGGCAATCACCTTTGCGGTGCTACCAAGTGACTTCAGGACTGTCTGGGCCTTATGAACGTCAGCAGCCGTCTGCACAAAGCTGATTGCCACGTAATCGATATCGTGTTCGCTGCCAAAAGCCATGTCTTTACGGTCTTTGGTAGTCAAAATATCACCCTCGAGGTTGGTATCGGGTAAGTTAATGCCTTTGCGTTTGGTAACAACCCCGCTGTTCTCGGCCTGGGCATGAACCACGCCGTCGCGCACGCTCATAATTGTGGTTCTGATTTTGCCATCAAACAGATAAAGCCGTTCGCCTCGTTTGACTTTTTTAGCCAGATTATACTGTGTTGGTATGTGTTTGGTCTTTTCGTAATCGGCTTGGTAGGCAAAACTCAGCATTTGCCCTTTTTGCACGTTTATAAAACCCTCAAAGTCGCCAAGGCGCATTTTAGGCCCCTGTAAATCCTGAATGATAGCAACTGGCTTACCATAGTCTTTACTGGCCTGGCGAATCCAAGCAATCTGCTCGACCCGCTCCTCGTGGGTGCCGTGACTAAAATTGAGTCGGATGCCATTGGCACCCGTTTTCAGTAAACTCAAGACGGCTTCGTAGCTATTGGTGGCCGGACCAAGCGTAGCTACAATTTTTGTACGCTTGAACTTACTCAATGGCACATTAGGTGCCTTGTCTGTTGATGTCGTCATTATCTCTAGTGTAACTGCTAACGCTTAACCCCTCAAGGGAATTGCTCGGCTTTGAGTGATTTCAGTCACAGAATAACATCCCGCTCATGCTATAATTACCACTGTAAATCCCCTGTAAAAATGCTATGAAAGAACGTGTAATAAAACTTGGCTCACGTCTGTTAACGTTTGTGTTCGCGTTGACTATTTTTGGAGCCGTCGCCGCCACACTGGTAATCTCTGGCATAACCCGCGCCTACCTCAAAGAACGAGTAAATTCCAGTTTTAGCGAAAACACCAAAGATATCACCAATCAAATTACCAGCTCACTCGGTAATTACACCGACATCTTATACGAAGGTCGTTCGTTTATCTTGGGCAGCCAAGAGGTAACTTCCGACGAGTGGGAGGCGTTCTTTAAAAGCCAGGATGCCTTTAACCGCTATCCGGGCATGAGTTCAATAATCTATGTGCAGGTGGTTCCTAAGTCAAATTTGAACCAGTTTTTAGCCAAAAAACGGCAAGTCAGTGAATTTGGGCCGAGTTTTAGTTTTACTGCAAAAGGTGATACCCCCGAATACGCCCTGACATCACTGGTTGTTAGCGATAACCCCGTAACACCGGTGGCATATGACTTTTACAGTGACACAAACCGGGCACCCATCTATAGAAAGGCCGCCAGCTCGGGTGAGGCGGTTTCTTCGCCCCAGATAAAACTGCAAAGCGGCTATGATGGGATGTTTATCGCGTTACCAGTAGTTAAGGATAAGGGAGTGTCTGGCTACGTCACCGTATCGGTGCGGTCAAATGACTTTCTTCGGTCGTTATTTGCTGATAAAACTGGCGAAGATATTTTCGTAACAGCCTCTGATGTGACAGATTCTGCCGAGGCCAAGCCGGTGTTTAGCATGAACCAAGCTCCACCTAACGGCCATCACCTACAGCGAGAAGATAGGATCAGTATCGGCGGACGAACCTGGCTTATAAGTTACCAGGCTCCACAAACATATGCCCAAAATCTATTGATGGCAATCGTGCCAAATCTCGTACTGTGTATTGGACTGCTGTTCATCAGCATTTTGACTATTGCGTTCTATGTCTTCCTACGACCGACGACCAAACTTACTCAATAAGCGGCGGCCTTGATTGGTCATCGTTGAATTAAAAAGAGCTGTATCGGCAATAAAAACTGACGCCACCACAAAGGCTCCCTGACCAGCGGTATCGATGCGCTCATTGGTTGCGGCAGAAGTAGTAAACGTACCTAGGCCCATTACTAGACCAAGCGGTTCAAAGACAGTGTTCTGAAACAGGGGCTGCGGCGTGTCGCCGTTAACTATTGCTGTGGGAGCTTGGGTGTCACGCAGTGACTGGGGTGCAACTGGCTCATCGACATACACCGTTATAGTGGGAGCAACCGGGCCAGCCTGCTCGAAGCTGTCGTAGTTATTGCTGGTTAGCAGGTTTTTACCAAGTTGTAGAGTAATGTTCAGGGTAAATTGCCCGGTGGTGTCGCACGGCGTTGTACCAGCAAGTGCACCATTATCAAAAACGCGGACAGATAAACCGGGGCCACAACTACCAGTCACAACCAGGGGCGTAGTCGTAAAATGCTGGCCATCTTTTGGCGCAGTGATTACGGCTTGGGTCGTTGGAACTGCCGGCATAACAACGGCGGTTACCGGAACTGAGCCAGATTCAGTAAGGGTATAGGCGGCCACCGACGCCCTCATAGAAGCAGCGCTCATCATCGTTATGGCAATCGTGAGCCAAGCAGCTACAGATACTTTCGCTCGCCACCTTTGCATAGTACTACCGACGCTTAGTGGTTTGGCCAGCTTTTTTGAGTATGTGCTTGTGGTATCGTTTGAGCCCGCGCTTGAGTAGTACTGCCAATAATACAACCGCTAGCAGCGTAATCGAGATTGCTTTGAATGGAATTACCCAGAAAGCCGTCGTGCCAGTCAAATTCTTACCGGTTGTACCGTACGAGGCATCGAGCGATACGGTATAGCGACCAAACATTCGCGGCTTTTTGATTTCGTATTCGAAGCGTCGAGTGCTGCCTGGCAGCACGTTTTGGTTGGCGCTTCCAAAATCAATTGTGGATACGGGTTTTCCAAAGAAGTTTTTAACAATTAAGTGGCCTATTGGTTTTACGTGAACATTGCCAGTGTTTTGGATTCGAGCCACTACCGAAAAAGGCGAGCCATTAATCACCTTCTTTTGAGTGCCGTTCTTTGCAACAAATAACGAATCTAGCTGCAGCTGCTCGTTTATCTGACCAGCTACTCGTGTTAATACCAGCACCCCGGCGCTGGCGTTGACAGCAACATTACCGGCGTTGGCGGCGCTGCTCTGCCCACTAAAGCGAACCACGCTATAGTGCCCGCCAGCCTCAGCCGCACTTGGGACCGTAATGGTTACCGGGACAGCCCGGCTTTCTTTGCTGCGAAGCGTAAACTCTTCGGTTGTCGAGATCCAAGTTCGGGATGAGAAGTTTTCTGCCCCTTGTTCGGGAGTTAGTAACACCTGGGGATTACCAGTTTCGTCTTTGGCTTTAAAGTCATTGATATCACTGGTTAGATTGAGTGTGCCGGCTGTTACGTTGGTAACTGTGATATTAAGGTGATAGACTTTGCCCTTTTCGGCATTAAGATCAATGATAACCGGACTAACAGTTATGCCTTGCTCGGGCTGATCCGACAGCGCATGAGCCGGCAGAATATTGACGGCACCAACGATAAACACCGCCAGCAAAACCGCCAACGCTCCACGAAGCGTACGTAACCAGTAACTTCCCCTAACAGTCATTGGCAGTATCATACCACATCTGTTAGGTCTCTTAGCTAAAAGGTTGCTGTCGCGATATAGGTCAGAACTGTTGAGTACGAGCCGGCAGCCTGGGCGCCAGTGACATTAGCGATGTAGCTAACCGTATATGTATTAGAGTTGGTAGCTGCAGAAGCTGAGGCAATCGTGTCGCCACTTACATATCGGAATGAATCAGCCGTGTTGTAGTTGGAGGTTGGGGTGCCGCTACCAGAACCACTCGTGTTTGAGCCGACACTTGGTGTAGTGTTTGCTTTAAGGTTAATACCAAACTGACTGCTACCCTGCGACGAGGCGGCATTAGACGACAGGGCGGTAATGGTATTTGCACCAGAGGTAAGCGTGCTGCCACTGACAGTGATGGCATAACCAGTTGCACCGTTTGTTGAGGCCGTCATGGTAGATGTTCCACTTCCGGTTGACGAAGTAGTTAGAGTACCGAGAGCAACGGTTGCCGAAGACAAGGTGAAGGTGAGTGCTTCATCAACTGTTGCAGTCACTGTAATCTGACCGGCGGTAGAAGCGGCTACCGTCCCCGTATCGACAGCTGTTG
This sequence comes from uncultured Candidatus Saccharibacteria bacterium, assembly GCA_964494415.1. Classification (GTDB taxonomy): domain Bacteria; phylum Patescibacteriota; class Saccharimonadia; order Saccharimonadales; family OMJO01; genus CAZBRC01. Next base: position 743 of record CAZBRC010000031.1, on the reverse strand, counting down.
TCCAGCCTGTGTCTGAGTAAAGTGTAATGCGAGCAAAGAATGTACTGTTGGTGGCACTGGGGTTAGTGACCGAACCAAAGATCATTTGTTTAGCTGTACCGCTCGTTGTGCTGCTGGCGCTGGTTGCTGAGGCGCGCAAGCTGCCGGCTGTACTGGTGTTTACCGTCCATGTTCCAGATAATGTTGACGAGGTAAAGCTAGAACCAGTCACCGAAAAACCAGACGGTGTTGTACAAGTACCAGAGGCGGTCGTACAGATTTGTGCCTGGAACGACTGGAACGTAGATGTGGTAGCAGTCGTGAAGTCAAATTGATAACTTGTGGAAGCCGAAGCCGCTGATGAGCCAAGGGTTAGTTTACGAGCCGTCAACTGTAGCGCGCTTACGCTCGCCCCAGAGGCCATTAATAATGTTGATAGAAATAAAACAGAGGCAATGAGAGCAGAAGCTCGCCTTTTAATATATGTTTTTAAATGCATAAGCGTAGTGTACCATAAACAATATGAGACTCGTCAAGAAAATTGAGTTAATGCTCATTTTTGTCGCTGTAACCCTTGTTATAGCGACTCCGATTGGCACTGCTCAACCCTATGGTAAAGGTAAATATGGCGCCGATGTTCCGTATGGTAGCCAGACCAGTTTATCTATCAGCACCGGCAGTAATGTCGGCATGCGGGTTACGCCAACCGACAGTGGTAGCCTCACTACTGCCACCAATACTGTCACCGTAACCTCAACAGACGT
>CAZBRC010000030.1:0-10677 GCA_964494415.1 uncultured Candidatus Saccharibacteria bacterium | reverse complement strand
TTTGGACGAATAGATCGGAAACCAGGCAGCTTAGGTAGTCGTTGTACTAGCGGTAATTGACCGCCTTCAAAACCCGGTTTTCGGCTACTTCCGGTTCGTGAACGTTGACCCTTGGTACCGCGACCAGCAGTTTTACCTTGCCCGGCAGATATACCACGACCGACCCGGCGGCCTGATTGCTTTTTCTCGACGGTTAATTCGTTATATTTCATGCTACAACCTTTTCGGTTTTGGGTTCAGCTTTAGGCTTGGTAGTGATCCACTGCTTAGCTGGTATGGTGCTCTGTAAAGCTTCAATCGTGGCATAGGCAACATTAATTTTATTGCTGGAACCAAGTGACTTCGACAGGGCGTTGTTTACACCCGTTACTTCTAAGATAGTTCGAACCACACCACCGGCAATTAATCCGGTACCAGCGCTGGCTGGCTTAATAAGAATTCGTGCACCGCTTACCTTGGCTTCGGCTTCGTGGGTGAGCGTACCCTTGTATAAAGCAACTGTAATCATCTGCTTTTTAGCAACGTCAGTAGCTTTGGTGATGGCTGTGGTAACATCAGCACCACGAGCGACACCCACACCAACCTTACCTTTATGGTCACCAAGGACCACCAAAGCACGGAAACGGAATCGGCGACCGCCCTTAACTACGCGAGCAACACGGTCAATGTTTACAACTCTTTCGTCGAATTGTTTTTCTTCTGTCTGTCGATTTGCTGGCGGCATATTAGAACTCCAATCCTTGTTTACGAGCTGCGTCGGCCAAAGCTTTAATACGGCCATGGTACTGACGGCCATTGCGATCAAGTACGACTTTCTTTACTTTGGCGGCTTGAGCTTTTTTGGCGACTTCAGTGCCAACCCACGTAGCTTTTTCGGTCATTGTGCCAGTTAACTTCTTTTGGCCAACAGTTGATACGTATGCCAACGTACTCTGCTGACTGTCGTCAATTACTTGGGCGGTTACATGCAAGCCGCTGATGAACACGGTCAGTCGGGGTCGTTCGGTAGTGCCAACAACGGTTGCACGAATACGATTCTTGCGACGCGCCAGGTTATTAGTTTTTTGAGTTAAACGATTCATAACCTATTTGTCCTTTCCTGACTTACCGCTCTTACGGATAATTCGTTCACCAACGTACTTTATACCCTTACCCTTGTAAGGCTCTGGTTTCTTAAGGGCGCGAATTTCTGCAGCCACTTGACCCACCTGCTGCTTACTAATACCACTTACGGTAATAACGTTCTGCTCAACCTTAGCTGTAATACCGGTAGGCAGTTTGTAAACCACTTCGTGCGAAAAGCCAACATTGAACTTAAGCTGATCGCCACTCAAGGCTACACGATAACCGACACCATTTAATTCTAGTTGCTTGCTAAAACCGTCACTGACTCCAACCACCATGTTATTTACGAGCGATCGCATCAAACCATGCTTAGCTCGGTGTTCAGCGATCTCAGACTCTCGGGTGACAAGCAATAGCTCGCCATCTTGCGCCACATGAATGCCAGGCATCATGAACTGTTCCAAGCTACCTTTAGCACCTGCCACAGTAACTTTTTCTGCGTCGACAGTGATTGTCACACCGCTGGGGATTGTAATCGGCTGTTTTCCTATACGACTCATGTTAATTCCTTAATAGACCTTACAAATTAGCTCGCCGCCAATGCCTTTTTTCTTGGCTTCGGCGCCGGTCATTATACCTTTACTTGTTGAAATCACTACGATACCACGACCTTGCTTGACCGTAGGGATCTTATCGCTACCAATGTATTGGCGGCGTCCTGGACGGCTCAGACGAGCTATTTCGGTAATACGGGCATTTGTGCCATCCTGGTTAATGGTAATTTCCATTGTTTTGCCAATAGTAGCTTTGGTAACTGTTACTTCATCAATAAAACCACTTTGCTTAAGAATCTTGGCAACAGATTCTTTTACCTTAGAGTGTGGCATGGCAACAGCGTGCTTACGAACAGCTACTGCATTGCGGATTCGCGAAAGCATATCGGCGATTGGGTCGGTACTTACATTCGACATAGCTGCTCCTTTCTACCAACTGGCCTTAGTTACACCAGGGATTTCTCCCTTGCTTGCGTGTTCACGGAATGAGATACGGGATAGGCCAAATTGACGCATATAACCATGTGGACGACCTGTTTCACTGCAACGGTTCTTGCGGCGGGTTGGGCTACTGTTGCGCGGTAATAGATGTAAACCATCGCGGTCACCAGCTCGCTTCATCTCTGCGCGCTTTTCGGCGTACTGATCTGCCATCTTGTGTCGTTTGACGTCACGGGCAATCATTGATTTTTTAGCCATTATTTAGCCTCCTTCTCAAATGGCATTCCAAATTTCTCCAAAAGTGCCTTACTGTGGGCTGGCTCTTTAGCCCTTATTACGAATGTTGCTTGCAAACCATGCACGGTAGTTGTCTCATCAAAACTTAACTCAGCAAACACTGATTGCTCGGTGATGCCAATACTGTAGTTGCCAGAACTATCAAACGCTTTGTTGCTAACACCGTGAAAATCACGCAAACGCGGTAATACAACATTAATTAAACGATCCATGAACTCGTACATGTACTTATCGCGCAGTGTCACCTTTAGACCGATCTTATTACCTTCACGCAACTTGAACCCTGCGATAGATTGCTTGGCCAAGGTTTGAACTGGTTGTTGGCCAGTAATTTTCTTAAGGGTGTTGGTTGCCACCTCAATGACTTTTTTGTCATCTTTGGCGCGGCCAAGACCAACATTAATGACAATCTTTTCAATTCGCGGTACTTCGTTAACATTTTTAAGTTTGAGTTCTTTTTGTAACTCAGCAGTATATTGTTCTTTGTAGAGTTGCTTCAAACGAGGCACGTAGACCGTAGTTTTTGCGGCTTTAGGAGAAGGTTTGGTAGATGTAGCCATTACTTAATCTCCTTTCCGTTACTCTTAAATACGCGAGTCTTTTTACCATCCTTATCAAGCTTATAGCCAATACGCGACGCTTTCTTGGACGTAGGTTCAACGATACCAACCTTGCCAACCCAAATCGGCTTGGTTAGCTCTATGATATTACCTTGCGGGTGCTGTCGGTTTGGCTTAAGGTGACGTTTAACAATATTGACACCTTCAACAGTAACTTTATTAAGACTCGGGTGGACCGCCACAACTTTGCCAGTAACGCCCTTGTACTTACCACTGCGCACCACAACGGTGTCGCCCTTTTTGATTCGAATCTTAAACACTGGCTGACTCATTACAGTACCTCCGGTGCTAAGCTAATAATCTTGGCGTAACCCATGTCACGCAGTTCGCGAGGAACGGGGCCAAAAATACGGGTTGCTTTGGGTAGTTTGTCATCGCCAATAATAACGGCCGCGTTGTCGTCAAAACGGATAGTTGAACCATCTTTGCGCTGAATGGCATCGCGGGAACGAACAACTACCGCACGAACAACGGATTTCTTTTTAACATTGCCCGTAGGGTTAGCTTGTTTAACGGTTGCAACAATCACATCGCCAACTCGCGCATAGCGCTTTCTGGTACCACCAAGAACACGGATGCAAAGGATTTCTTTAGCACCGCTGTTGTCACACACAACTAGTCGTGATTCTTGCTGGATCATTACTTTTCTTCCTTCTCTTCTGCTTTGACTGCCTTAGCCTTTTTAGTAGCTGTAGCAGCCGGTTTGGTCTTTTCTGGTAGTTCTGGGGCTGCTTCGACGTGTTGGATAGCTGCTTTGGTAACAACTTTCTCTAGTGCAAAGCGCTTGCGCGCACTGATTGGTCGGGTTTCGACGATAACAACCTTATCGCCGACTTTGGCAATGTTATCTGGATCATGAGCCATGAACTTAGTACTTACGCTGTATTGCTTCTTGTAGAGCGGGTGAGTTTTGCGTTCGTGTACCGAAATAACGATTGTCTTGTCGACTTTATCGGAAACTACCACGCCTATTAATGTCTTGGCCATTACACCTTCTCCTTCTGTAATTGTTCACCGAGAACGGTCAACATACGGGCTAAATCTTTACGTTTGGCACGCAATATGCGTACATTCTGTACTTCGCCCATGTGAATGCGGCGCCGTGTTTCTGCAATTTCGTCACGCAGAGCTGAACTCTGTTTGGTGAGTTCAACCGTAGTGAGCTTGCGAATTTCTACGATTTTCATTGGTCTTCCCTCACTAGGAATTTAGTCTTGACCGGTAATTTGTGGCTGGCTAATCGCATAGCTTCGCGGGCAACTTCTTCTTGAACACCCTGCATTTCGAACAAAATGGTACCTGGGCGAACTTTGGCTACGAAAAACTCTGGATTACCTTTACCGCTACCCATCTTAACGTCCTGCGGTTTGCGGGTGACCGGTGTGTGCGGGAAAATACGAATCCAAATCTTACCACCACGTTTGATGTAACGTGTCATGGCTTGACGAGCGGCCTCAATTTGACGGGCAGTAATGCGTTCGCCTTCAGTCGACTGCAGGGCGTACTGACCAAAAGCAATAGCGTTGCCAGATGTGGCGACACCACGGATCTTGCCCTTTCGTACCTTTCGGTACTTAGTTCGCTTTGGCATTAACATTTCAGTCAACCTCTCCCTTGTAAATCCAAACTTTAATACCGATCAAACCGGCACCTGGGTACATTGCAGTCGTCTTATGAAAATCAATATCAGCTCGAAGGGTGTGAAGCGGCACGCTGCCTTGGACTTCTTTTTCGCGTCGTGACATTTCGGCACCACCCAAACGGCCAGCGATTTCGATACGAACACCCTTGGCACCAGCGCGCATGGTTGCAGCGGCAGATGACTTCATGGCACGACGGAATGAAATACGTCGCTCTAACTGGTGTGCGATGTTCTCGGCAACTAGCTTGGCGTATAGCTCGGGTTTTTTAATTTCTTCGATGTTAACGCGAACAGGAATACTGTAAATCTTTTCGATAGCAGCCTTTAGCTCCTGGGCGCCTGTACCACCACGACCGATTACAACACCGGCTTTGGCTGTGGTAATGGTTACAGATATGAGATTAGGTGAACGCTCAATATCTACTTGATTGATTGCAGCTCGGTTGCCAAGTTTCTTGGTGATCATGCGTCGAACAGCTAAATCTTGAGTTAAGAACTGAGCGTAATCTCGCTTGTTAGCGAACCACTTACTGCGCCAATTCTTGTTGACCTGTAGTCGCATACTGATGGGGTTAACTTTTTGGCCCATTACTTGGTCTCCTCTTTCTTAACCGCTGGTTTAACAGCAGCTTTTTTGGCAACACGCTTTTCGCCATCAACAATCACCCGAATGTGACTAGTGCGCTTTTGGTAAGGTAAAGCCCGTCCGTGAGCAGCCGGTCGATAACGCTTCATGCGTGGTCCTGGAACGACACTGATTTCAATAATTTGGAGTGATTCTGGCTTAATCTGGTGATTGTAGTCGGCGTTCGCACGAGCGCTTTTAATAACCTTTAATACGGGTTCTGCTGCGCGGCGTGGGGTGTGCTCTAGGATAGTCAAAGCATCAGCAACACTGCGACCACGCACCAAACTAGCAACCACACTCACTTTGCGTGGGCTCATGCGTACTCCTTTGGCTTCGGCTTTAACACTCATGATTTATCCTTATTTACCTTTCGCTAACTTACCGCCATGGCTGCGGAACTTACGGGTTGGTGAAAATTCACCAAGTTTGTGTCCAACCATATTCTCGGTAATAAACACTGGGACGTGGACTTTGCCGTTGTGAACAGCAATGGTCTTTCCAACAAAATCTGGCGAGATAGTGCTGGCGCGGGCCCAAGTCTTAATGATGGTTCGATCTTCAGAACTTAAAGCCGCAACTTTTTTGGCTAATTTCGGGTCAATAAATGGCCCTTTCTTTAATGAACGACTCATGCGGACACTCCTTCTGTTTTGGTAACGTCATCGGCTACTAGATCTTTCGCAACAAAATCAATAAGCGTGATTGAATCGGGATGAGCAGCAGCCAGTGTGCCCAGCTGAGCAGCGATAACAACCAGCTCTTCTGATGGATGTACTATGCCCATTTCAACCAAGGTAGTTAATGACCCTTGAGCTACTTCGCGGAAGTGCTTCTCCCTCTCTATAAAAGCTTCAGCTGACATAACTACTTCCTCTTTCCTTGGTGACGACTACGGACAATAAACTTGTTACTGGCCTTGCGGCGTCGCGTCTTATAGCCAAGTGTCTTCTGGCCCCATGGTGTCTTTGGTGCAGTACCGTGGTTCTTACCACCACCAACACCGTGACGTCCACCATCACCACCACCATGAGGGTGGTCGGCGGCGTTCATGACAACACCACGAACTGATGGCCGAATACCAAGATTACGCTTGCGGCCGGCCTTACCAATCTTAATGTTTTGGTGTTGTTCGTTGCCGACCACACCAATACTTGCCATACAAGCGAGGTTAATAGAACGAACTTCGCCACTTGGCAGGCGTACTTGGGCGTATTCGCCTTCTTTAGCAGTAAGTTGAGCACTTGCACCGGCGGTACGTACCAATTGAGCGCCGCGGCCGGCTTGTAGTTCGATGGCGTGAATTACACTACCAACTGGAATGTTCTTAAGTGGTAAACGGTTACCCATCTCGATAGCCGATTCTTCGCCACTGGCGATCTTTTGACCAACTTTCATACCTTTGGCAGCTAAAATGTAGTGGAAGTCACCGTTTTGATCTTTTATGCGAGCAATACGTGCACTACGGTTCGGGTCATATTCGATCTGCTCAATCGTTGCCGTTAGGCCTGGAGCCAATTTGAAGTCAATTAAACGATAGAATTTACGGGCACCGCCACCGCGGTGACGAACGGTAATTCGGCCCTGGTTGTTGCGACCACTCTTTTGGGTTTTCACAACCAAGAGAGACTTAAGTGGCTTTTTAGCGGTAATTTCTGACATGTCCTGGCTGGTCATGCCACGGCGGCCAGGTGTAGTTGGCTTGTATTGGTTAATAGCCATTACTTGTCACCTTTCTTAACACGGGTTGTGCGGGCGGGTTTTTGGGCTTCAGCAGTCTTAGACTTGTTGTCATCATCTTCGACACCGGCAAAGATTGGAATGGTTTCACCGGCTTTGATAGTCACATAGGCTTTACGGGTATCAGCACGTCGGCCCATGGTAGTACGACCACCACGTCGGACAGTTCGCTTGAGCTTACCCTTGCTGTTAGCAACATTGACCGACAAAACAGTAACACCAAACTGGGCAGCAACGGCTTGCTTGACTGAGAGCTTGTTAGCATCGGTTGGTACTTCAAATACGTACACTTGTGACTGGCTTAATTCATAGGCCTTTTCACTCACACGGGGCTTAAGCAGCATTGACTTACTCATTACTTAGCCTCTCCGAGCCACTCTTTAATAACATCGAGGGACTTCTTGCTCACCACCAACGAATCGGCGTTAACTACGTCATATACATTGAGATATCGGGCCTCTACAACTTTGACATTTGTCAGATTATTAGTGGCACGGGTAACTAACTGGTCTTTTTGGCTTACAACCAACAGTACTTTACCAGTAGCTTCGATTTTGTTTAGTAGAGCGACCGTTTGCTTAACTTTGCCCTCTTTACAATCGAAGGTCTCAATAACTTTAATTCGTTTTTCGTCAGCCGCCATGCTCAAAGCTTGTCGAATTGCCAAACGTTTTGCAGACAACGGCAGTTTCTTGCTGTAGTTTTCTTCGCCAGTTGGTCCAAAAACAATACCACCACCACGCCAAATTGGGTTACGGCTTGAGCCAAAACGTGCTCGACCAGTACCCTTTTGCTTCCAGGGCTTGCGGCCACCACCACGCACATCACCACGCAGCTTGGTTTTAGCAAGGTTCACCCGACCATTTGCCAGATAAGCCACATAAGCTTGTTTGAGCAGCTCGTGATTGTCGACCTGAACACCAAAGACAGCTTTGTCTAGCGATACGGCTGTTGTAGCCTTCGTACCCGTTTTCGTGAAAGTTGCCACACTCATTATTTAGCACCTTTCACCAAAACAACACTTTTGCGCGGACCGGGGACTGCTCCGGTAACACCAATGATGCCTTGTTCTGTGTCTACTAACGCTACTTTAAGGTTCTTGGTGGTAACGCGCACGTGTCCATATTGACCGGCCATCTTCTTACCTTTTAAGATATGTTGAGGATACATCGAGCCAATTGAGCCGGGTTTACGGGTGTTTCCTTTACCACCGTGCGTCTTGCGTTGGCGATGGAAGTTATGGCGCTTGATAGTACCGGCAAAGCCTTTACCTTTTGAGGTGCCGACAACGTCAACAACATCGCCGACACTAAAAACGTCGGCTGCGATGGTGGAGCCGACGTTCAGTTCTTGGGCGTTGTCGTCATAAATACGGAACTCACGCACGAGACTTGGCATAATCTTGGCGGCCTTAAAGTGGCCAGCAGCAGATTTACCAAGCTTAGTCTTCGGTTCTGAACCGACCTGGACTGCTGTGTAGCCGTCAACCTCATCAGTTTTAACCTGGGTAACAACATTCGGTGCAACCGAAAGCAAAGTGACAGCAGCAACCACACCATCTTCTGAGATAGTGCTGGTCATACCAATTTTTCGAGCAATCAGTGCTTTCACTACTGTCCTTTCGGGACGTTACCCTGTAACGGTTTTTGGGTCAGTACACAAAAACGCTTGGTGTTTAGTGGTTTCTACCTCTGTTGGAGGCGACCTGCTAGCTCACCAAGTACAGGAAATTCTTCAAATACCGTAACAGATTACCATCTGCACGCTACTCCTGTCAATAGGTTGTATATTCTACAATGAATACCAGCTAATTTAACACACGGATGTACAAGCCAGTTTGTACCCAAAAACCAACGAATGTGGCCACCAAAAGTAGCGCATATTCAATTTTTCGATCTATTTGAAAGTGATCGTGCGCAGCAAACCACAGCCCTATGATTAACCCGAGTGGCAAGGGTACCTCTTTACTGCCGGTAGTGTTTGTTAACCAAATCCATTGCGATCCAACAATCACATACAACGTCATCTTAAGAAAGTACACGCTATCGGGTTCTGCTTTACTCTTTTTTGTGCTTTTGGCCATTACTTCCATTAAAGCATAAGCGCAATAGTTTTACATCTTGATTTCGGCGTCGCAACCGGCTGGTAAACTCAAGTTCATCAAACTATCTATGGTTTTTGGGGTTGGGTCTGTGATATCAATCAGGCGCTTATGTACACGCATTTCAAACTGCTCGCGGCCCTTTTTGTAGATGTGAGGACTCTTAATGACAGTGTAGAGTGTTTTTTTAGTTGGTAGCGGGATTGGACCAGCAATTGTTGCGCCCGTGCGGAGGGCGGTATCAACAATCTGTTTGGCAGACTGGTCGATGACCTTGTGGTCATATGACTTTAAGCGTATTCTGATTCGCTGTTTAGCGGCAGGTTCGGCCTTTTTAGTAGTTGGTTTGGACTCAGCTTTGTGAGCATCGTTTTTAGCTGTTTCAGCCATAGTGTTAGATCCTTTGTGATGTAACATCCCCGTCAACGTTAAACACGAGACAGTGACTTTTAGTCACCACGATTAAATTATCAGAGTGATTGTACAATAATGCCAACAAAAAGAAAAGAGCGGCTATTTTGGCCGCTCTTAGGGCTTCTCGGTAAGCAATGCTTACTTGATGATCTTGGTTACTACACCGGCACCGACAGTTCGGCCACCTTCGCGGATAGCGAAGCGAAGACCTTGTTCCATAGCGATTGGTGCAAGCAGTTTAACCTTAAAGGTTACCGTATCACCTGGCATGACCATTTCTTTGTCAGCTGGTAATTCGACCTCACCAGTCACATCCGTGGTTCGGAAGTAAAACTGGGGTTTGTAGCCCTTGAAGAATGGCGTGTGACGACCACCTTCTTCTTTAGTCAAGATATAGACTTCTGAGTCAAACTCAGTGTGTGGCGTAATCGAACCAGGCTTACAAAGTACCTGACCGCGTTCGATGTCATCACGCTCGATACCTCGCAGTAAGATACCAACGTTGTCGCCGGCTTGACCTTGGTCAAGGTTTTTCTTAAACATCTCAACACCAGTAACAACTGACTTCTTAGTGTCGCGAATACCGACGATTTCAACTTCTTCGTTTACTTTAACGATACCTTGCTCAACACGACCGGTAGCAACGGTGCCACGACCCTTAATTGAGAAAACGTCTTCGATAGGCATCAAGAAAGGCTTGTCTAGTTCACGCTTTGGCTCTGGTACGTTGTCGTCCATAGCCTTAACGAGTTCCATGATAGCGTCTTCGTTAGCAGCGTCGCCTTCGAGAGCTTTGGTAGCAGAACCCTTGATGATTGGCGCATTTTCGTCGAAACCATTTTTAGCTAACAGTTCACGAATGTCCATTTCTACGAGTTCGATAAGCTCAGGGTCAGCCAAGTCCATCTTGTTCAAGAACACGAGGATATATGGCACACCAACTTGCTTAGCCAACAGAACGTGCTCACGAGTTTGTGGCAACGGACCATCGTTGGCGGCAACCACCAAAATAGCACCGTCAATCTGAGCAGCACCAGTAATCATGTTCTTTACGTAGTCGGCGTGACCAGGCATGTCGACGTGGGCGTAGTGACGCTTTTCACTCTCATATTCTTGGTGAGAAGTAGCAATGGTTATACCACGAGCCTTTTCTTCTGGCGCGTTGTCGATTTGATCGT